>NZ_JBCOME010000045.1:0-10680 GCF_040924365.1 Ruminococcus sp. 1001136sp1_2201st1_G3_2201SCRN_220225
GGATAATATACAGATTCTTCAGGAGTGCTACTCCAGAGTTACTTTAATTCCTGTTGTTGGCAGTGGACTATCCATTCCAATGGGGTTACCGAGTTGGCGGGAATTAATAGAAAAATCAGCTGATTATTTTTCAGTATCAGATGAGAAAAAAGAATGTATCCGTAAATGTCTGGATCGTAATGAATATTTAGATGCTACAGATGTTATTCTGGAAGCTGGTGTATCTGATCAAATGCTTCGGGAATACATTGCAAAGAGCATGACCGAGGCGAAAGAAAATTCAAATTCAGTTGACAATAATTATCGGGATCTGGCTTTATTTTCAAAAATTCGTTACATGACCACAAACTATGATCAGTATATAAATGACTTTGCTGAGGCAAGAACTTTTTGCCTCGAAGACCTGGAAAATATACAGATTAATCAGTTTGCTTATTCAGCTTATGATCATGTAGTAATTCCATTACATGGTGAGATAAGCAGACCTGAAAGTATTGTGTTGTCACGCGATTCCTATCAGAAACTTTATAATACCGATAGCTTCAAGTCTGAATTTGAGCATATGAGAACCCACTTTACATTTTTATTTATGGGGTTTTCATTTGAGGATAAATATATCCAAAAATTATTTGATAAGATTTTACATCACTACCAGGCGCAGCATTTTATTCTGTTTGATAAAAGTGAAGCAGATAAAAATGCTGAAAAAATTGAGCGAATTAAAACCCAATATGGAATTGAGACTGTATTTTATGATGCGTCAAAAAAGGGACACATAGATGGAATAAGGGATTGCCTTCAGAATATTTTTAAATTAAGAGATATAGATGTAAATAGTGCATCTGTAGAGATACTGCCAGTCAATAAGAAATTTGATATGCAACTGTTTGAAAAGAAAATTATTGAGAAGGGAAAGCAGTTGATAAACAGCGAGCAGGCAACCAAATTGTATGATCTTTATTATGCTGAATACGAGAAGCAGGATTTTGCATCAAAGTCAGTAGCTTTTAAAATAAATATTGTGTGCGGACTTTTATGGTATTACGGAGTACTGCGTAAAGATGCTGAAGCAGTCAAACTGCTGGATAGTGTATATGAAGATAAGGAAATATATGCAAATAGAAATAAAATTTCTTTTATGCAGGGGCAACTGTATTGCAATTTACGGGAATTTGATAAAGGAATAGAAGTTCTTGAAAATAATGGCAGGAACAGAATTCTATCAGAACTACTGCTGGATATCATAAAAGTTTATAAACAATTTTTGCCGGATGCCAATCATATTAGTGGTCAGATTCCGGTCTATACAAAATCGCCAAGAAGTGATGAAGAAAATAAAAGATATCGTGAAGCATATCTTGGCTTAAAGAAAAAATATATTAATCCAGATACATATAATCTTTTAAATCTTAAAGATTATGAGGACAGGGAATCTGAGAGCGTAGCTTATTACTGGCTTGGGCTTGCATCAGGACAGCTTTTTCATGAACATAAAGAGGCCATAGAATATTTATTGCGTGCAAGTGAACTGGATGATTTAATGGTTATACATGAGGAATTGGCAAATAATTATTTCGAATTGGCGAGAACTGAGCTTCGCTATGAGAAAAATCCAAAAAAATATCAGATTGATGTGGAGTGTTTGTTTAAGGCGAAGATTCATTTTCAGTATATCATGAATTTTTCAGATGAAGAGGTTGTTCACAGTTTTGTTGAGAAAAGTGGTTTTGCCTATCTTCAGACTTTATATTGGTTGAAGGAATATATTACGTTTTATGATTTTTACAATAAATATGAAAAATATTTGCCGGATAAAGATTATATTTGGATGTTAAAAGCGGAAACGGATGCTGAATATCACCATATTGTGGGAAACGATTTGTTAAAAAAGCTGAATCCCAAAGATAGAAGCTATATTGAATATCGTTGTGTATATGGCAGAATTGAACTGTTTCACCATATTAATCCAGCTGAATATGTGCGCCTTTGCAATGCACTTATAATACATGCGCAAAAAGATTACCCTATTGAAGACAGACGTATATTTCAAATGGTACTTGATGTCGCAATAACTGGAAAAAGCATTCAGTTTTATGAGGATTTAAGAAAGCAATATCCCCAGGAGTATTTTCAAGATGCTGAAAATATAGGATTTGTCGATGAATTATACGGTAATATGGAGGCTGCATATAAGAAATTTTCTAAAATGTTTGAGGAACATAAGGATTATGATGGTTCATTTAGAATCATGAAGGGCTTTTTGATTCGAAATAAAAAAAGAAAAGAATATAATCATTTGTATGATCAGCTTATGGCAGATCCGCCTGATATTTCATATGAACAGCCGCAGTTTTATGCAGATTGTGTGCGGGAAGAACTTTTGGATTGGAATGATAAGTTTAAAGCTATGGAGCTTTATTCACTTTATTATGATCAGATCAAAGGAGATATGACCCTGGCGAAAGAACTTGAGGAGGCTATTAAAATTAATATTGCGGATTATTCTGGTTATGAAGAGCGTATTGCATGGAATCGGTATATGCTTACAAAAGCACCTCAGTATGCAAAAATACAAATATACGATACCATTTTAAAGCTTTATGTGGCAAATATGAAATATAAAGAAGCTGTGGCTGTGGTGGAAGAAATGCAGCAATTAAAAATTCCATTTATGAGTAGGTTTGATCAATGCACTATGGTGTGTGCCAGACCGCAGAAAAGTTCTTTCTATGTTGGTTGGGGTGGGAAAATAAGAGCATCTTTTAGTTCGGATAAAAATTTTATTGCCGGTTTGCTTAATCGGGCGCATTTAAATTACTGGTATAGGATGCCAGGACTTAATGCGGTTGGAATGGAAATTATCGTTCCTATGAGAACTATCATTTGCATTTTTAGAGAGAACCGTCAGAAGGAATTATTGGCAATTAAGAGAATCCACATCATGTACTCAGGAATAATTGGGTTGCAGGATAGCTTGTGGAGAGAAGAAAGTCCATTCCTTAGAATGATTTTGCAATGGCTCGAAAAAGCAGATAATGTGGTCGTAGCAGCTCCTGACTTTATGTTTGCTTGTAAAGAAATGAAAGGGGACAATATGATAAATGATTGTGCAGAAGAAGTGCAGATTAATCTATATGCGAAAGAGCATCAAGATTATATATGTTTAAAATAGCCATAAAGCAGCCACGGTGGGTGCAGACCCCCTGAAGGGAGCCCCCCTGAAGGGACTGGACAAACGGGATGCGATAAGAAAGGATGAAATCCTGTCAGCAATTGTTAAGAGTGGACGGTCTTATGAGGAGATAATGAACTTCCTGAATGTGGAAGAAACTGAGAGAGAAATAAAGGAATAGACAAGGAATGCACTACAGCTGAGGCTGTGGTGCGAGTTTTAGGCGGAAAATTTCTGGAAGTTCACATTGGAGTTACAATGTTTTGAGGCACTTATGAAAATCACATACTTAGGGCTAGCTGTTGGATTTCATACTTTTCCAATATATTTTTTTTCCAGAAAAGGAAATAGTATGCTATCCTATATACATCATAAGAGTTTCAAACTTACATAAGCTCTTCTGAAAAACCAATCATAGAAGATGGTGAAGTCCATGGGAAGAAAGGATATCATCACAAAAGAGTACATGGAGGACACAGAAGTATTGGAACATTTTACTTCAAATTTCCGGGAAGTGATGCAGTTTATAAAGTATTCAAAAGATACGGAGAAACTGAGTCAGCTTCCCAGGCTGCACCCATCCTTTTGGATTGTTTATCAAAACTGGAATACCGCGGCTATGACTCAGTCGGTCTAGCCGTTCGGGATGGGGAGAACAAGACAAGAATTGTAAAGGCGAAAGGCAGCCTGAAGGAATCTGCCAGAAGTATGAGGATATGGTTGTGAATGTAATTAAAGAAAATGGGTATGTGGCCGGATAACGGCTGGATGCCGTGGATGCCGCCGTCCGGCGTGTGCTGGGCGGCGGTGATGGGTATAAGACGAGTTATAATTTAAAATATTACTGGATTGCACTACGCCATGTTTTGAGGCACTTACAAAAAGTTGTTGTTGAGGAGCGTAAGGAATGGGGCTTCCGTCTGGTCGTGGTCCGGTGGAAAAGTGTATACAAGATAAATTATATAATAGAAAAGTATGGAAAATTGTTCGTTTTTTGGTCTTGCTGATACGCATTAAATATGCTAAATTTAACTTGTAAATATCTTTTGTCTGTGATTTTGTTTTCCGTATGGAGGTACGATGAAGAAAGAATTACAGTCACAGGGCAAAAGAGAAAAGCACATAGATTATGATGTTACATCGCATATCAGAGATGTGAATGGACATGAGATTTTCAAGAATAATCGCCTGACGAGTCAGTTTTTAAGTAATTATACAGGAATTCAGATGCTGGCTGGAGTGCGACCGGAAGATATCGAAGACGTAACAGAACGGTACCATGCGTTTCTTGGAATCGAATTTGAATCAGACACCATCAAAAAGGTATGCCTGCACCAGGCAGATGGGACACCAGACAGGGAAATTTATGTGATCTCCTTGATTGAGCATAAAAGTGCAGTAGATTACGACGTTGCGATGCAGCTTTTTCGTTACATGAGTGTTATCTGGTACGACTATCGGATGGAGCAGAATAAGAAAAAGAAAGATGCAAATCGCAGAAAAGCATTCAGATATCCGTTGATCATTCCCTTTGTCTATTATGAAGGGAAAGAAAAGTGGACGGCAGGCCTGCATTTGAAAGACCGGATAGAGTTCGCGGAAGAAATGAGCGAATACATACCCGATTTTCAATACCACGTAGTCAGTGTGCAGCAATATACGAATGAGGAACTCAGCAAAAAAGGAGACGAGATGGCTCTTGTAATGCTGATCAATAAGATACAAAATCCGGAGGACTGGAAAAGGTTTACAGAAGAAGCAAGAGAATTTGTGGACACTGCATACGCCCAGGCATCGGATGAGATAAAGGAAGTCATTATAAAAGTACTGTGGGCACTGCTAAAAAAAGATGAATGTGCCGAATGAAGAAGCCCGGGAACTGATGGGCGAGATTGGAGGGCAGGGTATGGGAATCTTATTTGAAAATGCGGAGAAGATGGACATACAGGCTGAACGAAAGAATACACAAAGAGAGAAAGAAAGGGCGGATGCGGAGAAAGAAAGGGCGGATGCGGAGAAAGAAAGGGCGGATGTAGAGAAAGAACGCGCAGATGCGGCAGAAAGGCAGCTTGCAGAATTGCGTGAAAAACTTGCCAGATTAGAATCGGAGAAATAATAGGAAAATATAAAGAGAGTGGAGAAAACAACACAGGCAAAGGAAATATACTAAAAAGCGGAGGCATATGTCTCCGTTTTTGCATAGGAAGCACAAAATATTGCTACGTTACTTGTAAATTATGGCTGCATCAAAACTATGCGGAATGTGGTGGTGGTTTTACTGGTGTTTCGGATGGTTCTGTGGCATAATGGAAATAGTTAGGAGATAAGAGTTTTAAGGTGCTGAAACTTGAAGGGATAGAATAACCTTATAAGAGGGGAATGATAATGAGTACTAAAGATTGGATAGTTTTGCTAGTTCCAATAATTTGTAATGGGATTATTGTTTTTGCATTTCAAAAAATTTTAAGTAAAAAAATTGAAAGATATAATAAAAGACAAGACATACGAGATGATATATTAAAACAGTTTTGGAATAAATTGCAAGAATTAAACGATACTTTCGTTCAAACAAATATTGCTGCAATGCGTGATTCAAGTGTAGCAGGAAATAGTATTGGCATTTTTGAGAGTGTGATATTGGATATTGTCCGATATTATGATACAAATGAGTTTGACTTAAAAGTTTTTAAAAAAGAATATAATGATTTTAATGATGCGTGGATTGATTTTAAAAATACATATGTGAGCTATATGGGAAAACGGCTTGATCGCAAAATGCAAAATCAATTAGGTGAGAAACTACAGTTGGTAAAAGAGAAAAATCAGACACTTATTAGTGAAGTACGTAAAAAATATTAGCTCATTTTTAAAAAAGTCAGAGCAACCGGAGGGGCGAGAGCAGAAAATATACATTACAATATCACCAACAAAAATCACCAAATGTAAATCATAAGATAAAGAGACAATATAATAATTACCATATAAGGAGGGCTTATATGGTAATTCAATTTACCTTACTGCTTGGACAGGAGTCTGTGGTACCCAGCGTTTTTTTCCAGAATTGATCTTTGGATGGACGCAATAGATTTTGGAGCTGTACTGGTAGTGGATGAAATTGAGGCAAGCATGCATCCGCTTATTACCCGGCATTTAATTGAGATGATACAGAATCAGACGATAAATCAGAAAAATGTAATAAAAAAGAATTATGAAAAAAGTAAAATGGCATATCTACATTCCAATTATAATAAGTATATTGAGTCTTTTGGTTGCTTGGAGAGCATATGAGACATGTAAATTGCAAACAGAATTAACTAAAAATAGCTTTTTGCCAAATATTCAAGTAAAAGAAAATTTGGAATATTATAATAAGTCAGACACTGTTACTAATGAGGTTATTGAGATTTCAAATATAGAGGGACGAATAAATAATTATTGCTCGAAAATTATTACCTATATAAAATGTGATTTTTGTGATAAAAATCTTGATTTTTTTGAGGCAAAAATTCCGGTAGAAAACTATTATATTGTTTCACATATAAGTGGAAATTCTTTAGGTGTTATAGAAACAAAAAGAAGTTTGGATAATGTAGTTAAAGTTAATAAACTTATAGATGAGGTATTAAGATACAATAATGTTAATGAGGCTGTTACATTGCATATGGAAGTGGAATCATGCTTGGAAATTACTTATTCGAACCTGATGGACGAAAATAATGAAATATACTTCCTGGTTGACAATTGGAAAACAGAAAAAATAGAGGAGTCAGAGGGTAAAATCTGTTTTGAAAGACAAAACAGATATTCAAATCTAGGTTTGGGGATTGATTTGAATGTTGAGGATAATATTTCTGTTGATAATTTGATTGAAAAGTAAATGCGAATGCGTCATTTGAAAATGTAGACAGGAAGGCTGTCCGTGTAATGGAGGAGATGACTGGAATGAAGATAGAAAAAGAAGTTGAGGAAAGCGTGCCCTTGACGATCCTGCTTTTCGCCAGAAACTTTTGGAAGAGTATGGAATTGATTAAAAAGATATAAAAACGAGACGTATACGCTAATGGTTTAAAAGCACATATTTTATAGATTTTTTTGCAGTTCCATGGTATCATTATTTCAAGCAAAAGCAATTGATACTGTGGAACTTTTTATCAGGAGTGTGTGTAATATGGGAAGTTATCTGAATCCTGGAAGTGCTTCTTTTCGCAATAGTCTGAGGTCCAAGATTTATGTGGATAAGAGTGAATTGATAGCCAGAACAAATGAATTGATCTGTACAGAGCAGAGATATGTATGTGTCAGCCGCCCGAGACGATTTGGAAAGTCTATGGCGGCTAATATGCTTGCTTCATATTATGAGAAAGAAGAAAATAGCGATGATTTGTTTGGCGGTTTGCGGATCAGCAGAGCAATCACATATAGAGACCATTTAAACCAATATGATGTTATCAAAATCAATATGCAGGAATTCCTGAGCGTTACCAACAGTGTAGATGAGATGCTGGGACGATTGAAGCGGTATTTACTGTTTGATTTGTTAGATGCTTATGGAAATCTGCACTTTCGGGATTCTGAAGATTTGATACAGGTGATGAAGGATATTTTTGCAAAAACAAAATGCCCTTTTGTGATTTTGATCGATGAGTGGGATTGTCTTTTCCGGGAATACAAGAAGGATAGAGAGGCACAGAAGAAGTATCTTGATTTTTTGAGAGTGTGGCTGAAGGATCAGGATTATGTTGCGCTGGCATATATGACAGGAATTTTGCCCATAAAAAAATATGGTTCTCATTCCGCTTTGAATATGTTCACAGAGTATTCTATGACAAATCCCCGTGAGATGGCTGAATTCTTTGGTTTTACAGAAGATGAAGTAAAAATGTTGTGTGCCCGGTACAAGAGAAGCTTTGAGGAAACAAAGGCCTGGTATGATGGCTACGAACTGATAACAGTAGAAGAGAATCAGAAAAAGATTTATTCCATGTATAGCCCGAAATCTGTAGTGGATGCAATGCTCAGTGGGGTGTTTGATAATTACTGGAATCAGACAGAAACCTATGAAGCACTTAAAACTTATATTAGATTGAATTATGATGGCCTAAAAGATTCTGTCATAAAAATGCTTGGAGGCGATAAGGTACAGATTAACACGGGAACTTTTTCGAATGATATGGCGACTTTTCAGGGAAAAGATGATGTATTGACCCTTCTGGTCCACCTTGGCTATTTGAGCTATCATTGGCCGGATAAAACTGTCTATATTCCCAATAAAGAAGTATCTCAGGAATATATAAATGCAATCAGCACTATGGAGTGGCCTGAGGTTATTGACTCTGTAGAAAATTCTAGAAAGCTGCTGGAAGCTTTGTGGAGAATGGACAGTGATACAGTGGCAAAGGGAATCGATAAAGTGCATCAGGAAGCTTCATCTGGACAAACCTGCAGCCATAATTGAACTTAAATGGAATAAAAATGCTTCCGGAGCAATTGCCCAGATTAAGAGACAGCAGTATAGTGAGGTGCTAAAAGATTATCATGGGGATTTGCTGCTGGCAGGTATTAATTACGATAAGAAGACGAAACTGCATGAGTGTGTGATTGAGAAATTTCAGAAATATTAAAATTCCTGGTTTTACAGTATTTTATCATTATCGGAGTTAGAAGATTTCAAGTAAACATAGCGAGGAGAAACTATGATGAAAAATACATTTAATGCTATGCTGAAAAATAGACCCAAAGAAAACGATGAACAAAATGCAATTGATTTTATACTGGCGGAATATAAGGATATTTCTGACGGTATAGTTATTGATGATACTGTAGACATAGGGTGGCCGCCAGCTATGGTTGTTGTAACGGATGCAGTACCTGCACAGTAAATCTGGAATGTGACAAATACAGAGTAAAAAATCTCGAAATTTTTAGATAAAAACAGACAGATAAAACTTGTGAAGCTCCTGTTTCCGTGCTATTATGAGAATAGAAATTTGAAGCAGCAAACAGCTGTGGAAATAAAGAAAAGATGTGAGAGAAAATGATGGAAACAATACAGGACGTACTTCAGCTGATTTTACAGGCCGATGATATCAAATATGTAAAAAATAGCGGTATATTAAATTATGGACTGGATTTGAAACAGGTGGTGGAACGTGAAATTGAATTGTCTGTTTGCAAGGGTGATAAGGAAATATTGCTTGCGATGAATTATGACATAGAGCAATGCTCTGTTCAATTTCAGATTGTAGACTGCACGGAGGAAGAGGAGAAGAAGATTATAGATCTGGATTTTGCTTTAAACGGTGCCGAAACTGCGGTGGATTTTACACAAGCGCTTAATTTATATTTGTTGAGTATCGGCTATATTGACGAAGACAACCTGGAAGAGTATCGCCAGAAGGTCAGCCGCCTGAGCTGAGAATAATATGTGAGGCGAAAATCAGTAACAATAAAAAAACAGCTCCCTGCGTGGTCAGAGAGCTGTTTTTTATTATACACCAGAATTATTTAACTGTAACGGTGATGTATTTGTTTACTGTCTTGTAGTTTTTAGCTTTAACAGTAACTTTTACCTGATAGGTACCTTTCTTGGTTCCCTTAGCAACTACGATCTTACCGTTTTTGTTAACTTTGATCTTGGAGTTGTTTGTTGTGTAAGAAACTTTACCAGTTTTCTTAGTTACTTTGATAGCTTTCTTAAGAGTCTTGCTGCTCTTCTTAACTGCAGAAGCCTTTACAGTATATTTATCAGCAGACTTTAAGGTTACCTTCTGAGTTTTAGCTTTGATCTTGTAAGTAAGAGTCTGTGTATATCCGGCATATTTTCCTTTACCGATGATGGTAACTTTGTATGTTCCGGCATTCTTACATGTTTTAACTTTTACTGTGTAGTATTTAGCTTTGATTGTTTTTCCAGCTTCATTCTTAACTACAACCTTTGGCTGCTGTTTCTTACCAGTGTAAGTTACAGTTTTCTTGGTAAGAGAAGCATTGAAAGATGTTTTTACAGGTGAATCTGCTGCAAAAACAGTAGTGCTGATGAGAAGCATCATTACTGCAGCCAGGATAGTCACAGCTACTTTTTTGAATGATTTCATTGGTAACACCCTCTATTTCTTAATTTAATGTATTTAATAAACGGTCTCCCCACGCAGACCCGTTTATCCGGAAGTTGGATTACTGTGAATAAAGTTCACAGCCGGTAAAAATAGTACAAACGGTTATTTTCCGGTAGAATTCTTATCTGCAGCAGCGGAGTCAGAGCTGTTTTTTTTATCCTTAGGCTCATAACCATAGCCGTATCCATAACCATAACCGTATTTTCCATAGCCATACTTGCCATAAGCACGTCCCTTTACATCGGCACGGTTCAGAACTGTACCGAGGAGCTTGCAGCCAGACTGCTGGATCTCATAAAGAGACTGCTTGATCAGAGTACGCGGTGTGGTACCAGCACGTACAACCAGAACTGCGCCGTCGCACAGAGAAGCGATAAGCGCTCCATCTGATAC
>NZ_JBCOME010000045.1:10834-37013 GCF_040924365.1 Ruminococcus sp. 1001136sp1_2201st1_G3_2201SCRN_220225
GTATATAACGTCCTCATATTCTGCCATACCGGAAAGATAGTGGTTCAGTCCCATAGTAGTGTCATCGTCGTAGTCCATCTGAAAACGTGTTTTCATAACGGATTTACGAAGGTCAACGTCTACCAGAACAGTAGGAAATCCTGCTTCTGCAAGCATTTTCCACAGGTAGGAGGAAATGGTACTCTTACCTTCATTAGGCTGGCAGCTGGTCAAAAGGATCTTGCGGGTATTTTTACCGCAGAATTTAATATTAATACGAAGTCGGTTCATCGCTTCGGAAACTGCATAGGGCAGCTCCGGAAGGTTTACATTAAGCTGGTTCATTATTTCGTACGACCTCTCTTTCTGCCGCGTCTGCGGTGCTGCTCCTCATCCAGATCGATTACCTGATCGCTGTCAGGGATAGTGGTAAGAGGTACCAGCCCAAAATATTTTTCCATATCATCTGCAGTATGAATGGTGTCATCCATCAGATATTTTACAATAAAGAATGCTGCACAGATGAGAAGTCCAAGCAGGGCACCGATTATGGTGAACTTGGTATAGCTTGGAGCCACTTTACTCTCAGGAAGTTTGGCAGGCTGTGCCAGATTCGGAGCAAGTGTGCTCATGGTATCCGGGAGATAATCAATGGCTTCCTCAGCCATAGTTTCAGCCAGATCCATAGCCATCTGCGGATCGGTAGAAGTAGCGGTGATCTCCAGAATACGGGTATCGCTTGGGTTGTTCAGTGAAAAAGCTTTAGCCAGTTCATCGGATGTAGAATCCAGATTCAGACGGTCAATAACACGGTTTAGTACCGGATAGCTGAGCATCAGCTGTTCATAGTCTGCAGTCAGGGAAGTACCAAGATTCAGGTCACTTAAATTGACTACAGAATCGTCTGAGGCAGATACTACGTAAAGCTTGGCTGTGGATTCATAGGTAGGTGCGATAAAGAAAAGGGAATACGCACCCAGAAGTACAGCGCCTGCAATAAGACTGATCAGCAGATAACGCCATTTGTCTAACAAGACGTTGCCTAGATCCACAAGGTCGATTTCCACCTCGTCGTTTGTGAGTTCTTCGTTCATGTCGGGTCTCCTTAATTTTGTTTATTGTAGCTGTTTAGAATCTTCTCTTCTACGATTTATTTTCTAACAGGAAAATTATTTCTTTTCCTTATAAAAAAGCGAAAGGATCGCTTCCTGAAGGCTGTTCGGATCAGGAGTGAAAGTCTGCCAGCCATCCTCGTCGAAGTCGGCAGTTCCTTCTATGGATACTTTCTCCTCCTCTTTCTCATCGGAAAGAAGAAGGGCAAGACGGGAAAACTTCTTGGCACTGATGTTGGTAGTCATGTAGTCCTCAAGTGCATGATAAAGATCCAGCGGGAACGTCTTATCTTCACTGCATTTCGCCTGGAAAACAGGCTTGAAAGCTTCCTCGTACTGGGCCTGACGGCTCATCCGGTTCTCGTTCAGTCCGTCGGCAACGGTCTTGCGCTCACGGATGAAGCGCTCAGCGTCCTTACCGTGCAGAGTTACGGTCTGTCCCTTGATCAGTGTGTCACTGTCCGGGAAATCATCCTCGATGGTGACGGTGACACCGCCAACCATATCATTTACCACTTCAATGGCGCTCATGTTTACCATTGCAAAGCCGTCAATCTTGTGACCGCCAAGGAGCGTGGAAACTGCATCCACAGTATTCTCTGCACGGGTCTCATGATCCAGGCTCATGGCGTGTGCCAGGGAAATCTGGCATTCTGTGGTATCTATGTAAGAGCCGTCATCTGCAAGGCTCTTCACCGGAGTCATGGTGTTCCGGTCGATGGTGAGAAACTTGCAGGTGTCTGTGCTTCTGTCGCGGACAAGCACAAGCAGCACATCACACTGACCGGTGCCGTCGTATTCCTTGATCTCGGTTACCTTATCCGGAGAATCAATTCCGGCGAAAAGGTAAGTCTCAAGATTCCCTTTCGGAACATAGGTAACACCTTTATAAGTAATCTGGTCAGTATCCTGTGTGGAAGAGGATGCGCTCCGGGTCACAGCATGGCTGTTGGCAGAAGTGAGAACACCTGCAGCTGAGCCTATGCCAAGAACGCCGGCGGCAAGTCCTATGGCGAGATATTTTATTTTTTTATTTTTATTCTGTCTGGAAATTTGATTATGACGCATTGATTCCTTTCTGCAGACCGAGGTATACTTCGCAGCTGTTCACTGGTAATGCTCCCCAAAATATCTTGCAGAACATTACCAGTGAACAGTACCTGTAAACCATCACTCTGAAAATTACATATTGACAAAACTCAGAATCTGTTATTTACTTCACATTATAAAATATCATATTGTATAAATACTATATTGCTTTACCACAATATGTACTGATTTTATCACGGTTTGGTCTGGATATCAACCTGCTCTGTCATTTTTGGGCAAAATAAGGTGACGAAAAAAATCGTTTTCCTCTGGGATTTTTTGTGCTATACTTATACAACGTATAGATTTCAGAGGAAATTTACTGGAGGAAAAAATGGAAAATCGCGAACGATATAAGAGACTGATCATGTTTTTGGCGTCTGCGGTGATCATAGCTATTGAAACATTGCTTTTCGCCTATATCTGGTATAAATTTTATGCCCACAAGGAGGTCATCGGCAGACGCTTTGACAGAGGCAATCAGGTAGTCATTGGCCTGTATGTGCTGATGATATACTTCTTTTATAAAATTTACGGTGGTTTTAAGGTGGGTTATCTGCGGGTATTTGAAGTAATCTATTCCCAGATCCTGTCTGTGTGCTGCGTGAATTTTATTACCTATTTACAGTTGTGCCTGATCGGCCGCTGGCGTCTGGGAGAGCATCTGACACCTATGCTGGCTATGATGGGGATTGACCTGGTGATCGTTGTCATATGGGTGGTTGGTATGCGTTATGTGTACACCAGACTGTATCCGCCCAGACAGATGCTGATGATTTATGGCGGACGTAATCCGGGAGATTTAAGGAATAAGTTTGAGACCAGAGAGGATAAATATGCCATTAAAGAGATGGCATCCCTTTCCCTTGGCCTTGACGTGATCAAGGAGAAGATCAACGGATATAAAGCAGTTGTGATCGGGGATATCCCGTCCCACGAACGAAATCTTCTTCTGAAATACTGCTTTGAGAAGGATATCCGCTGTTATTCTATTCCGAAGCTTTCTGATATTATGCTCCGGAATGCAGACGATATTCATTTATTTGATACCACGCTTCTTCTTTCCAGAAACCTGCGTCTGACAGCAGAGCAGCTGTTTTTCAAAAGAATTGTGGATATTATATTTTCCTTGGCGGGGCTTGTGATCGCATCTCCGTTTATGATTCTGATCGCACTTGCAATTAAGCTTTATGATGGCGGTCCTGTTTTTTATAAGCAGCCGCGTCTTACGAAGGATAAGCAGATCTTTATGATCCTGAAATTCAGAAGCATGAAGATGGACTCTGAAGTGAAGGGTGCCCAGCTGGCGAAGAAGGAGGATGACAGGATCACACCGGTCGGGAAGCTTATCCGCCGGATCCATTTCGATGAGCTGCCACAGATTTTTAATATCCTGAAAGGTGATATGTCTCTGGTAGGTCCAAGACCGGAGCGGCCGGAGATTGCTGCACTGTATAGTGAGAGGATTCCTGAATTTGATTACCGCCTGAAAGTGAAGGCCGGACTTACCGGTTATGCCCAGGTTTATGGTAAATACAACACGACACCTTATGATAAGCTGAAACTGGATCTCACCTATATTGAGACCTATTCTCTGAAGCTGGATCTGAAGCTTCTGATGCTTACCTTCAAAATCCTTTTCCAGAAGGAAAATACAGAAGGGGTTGAGGCATGGCAGAAGACAGCCGGCCAGGAGAAAAACGAGGAGAATGATTAAGACTGAGACTGAGGAGGAAATTTTATGTGTGGAATTGTTGGTTATGTAGGAGATGAACAGGCGGCACCGATTTTGCTGACAGGCCTTTCCAAGCTGGAATACAGAGGCTATGATTCAGCAGGTATCGCAGTTCGAAACGAGGCAACTGATAAGATCGCAATCGTAAAGGCGAAAGGGCGTCTGAAAACTTTGATCGAGAAGACAGACGGCGGTTCAGCCGTACCGGGTACCTGCGGTATCGGTCATACCCGCTGGGCGACTCATGGAGAGCCTTCTGAGACAAATGCCCATCCTCATTGTACAGATGATAAGTCCGTAGTACTTGTTCATAATGGAATTATCGAGAATTATCAGGAGCTGAAGGCGAAGCTTTTTCGTTCCGGTTATACGTTCTATTCACAGACAGATACAGAAGTGGCTGTGAAGCTGGTAGATTACTACTATAAGAAAACCGGAACTCCGTTGGAAGCAATCTCCAGAGCAATGCTCCGTATCCGCGGTTCTTATGCATTTGGTGTTATTTTCAAGGACTATCCGGGCAAACTGTTTGCAGCCCGCAAGGACAGTCCGCTGATCATTGGAAAGAGCGAGAACGGAAGCCTTATCGCTTCTGATGTTCCTGCGATCCTGGATCAGACCAGAAGAGTTTATTATATCGGCAATCTTGAAATTGCGGAGCTTTCCCGTGATGAGATCCATTTCTACAATATCGACCGTGAAGAGATTGAGAAAGACGTTGTGGAGATCCAGTGGGATGCAGCTGCTGCTGAGAAGGGCGGCTATGAGCACTTTATGCTGAAAGAGATCCATGAGCAGCCGAAGGCTGTTCAGGACACCATTGGCGCTTATGTAAAAGAGGGACACATTGATTTTTCTGAGACAGGGCTTACAGATGAGAAGCTGGCTTCTCTTAAGAGAATCTATATCATCGCCTGCGGTTCTGCCTACCATGTTGGTATGGTTGGCAAATATGTGATCGAATCCATGGCGAAAATCCCGGTTGAGGTGGATGTGGCTTCTGAGTTCCGTTACCGTGATCCGATCCTTGTGGAGGATTCCATGGTGGTTATTATTTCCCAGTCCGGAGAGACCGCAGACAGCCTGGCTGCCCTTCGTCTTGCCAAGGATAGAAATGTTCCGGTACTTAGTGTAGTCAATGTTGTAGGCTCCAGCATTGCAAGAGAGAGCGATTATACGTTATATACTTATGCAGGACCTGAGATTTCTGTTGCCACCACCAAGGCTTACAGCACCCAGCTGATCGCCATGTATCTGCTGGCTATCCAGAGTGCTTTTGTCCAGGGAAAGCTTGAGGAGGGGAATGTGACCCGTCTGCTTGCTGAGATGGAGACCCTGCCGGACAAGATCAGCCGTGTTCTGGATGATAAGGAGCGTATCCAGTGGTTTGCAAGCAAGTATGCAAATGCCCATGATATTTTCTTCATCGGACGAGGAATTGACTATGCTATCAGCATGGAAGGAAGCCTGAAGATGAAGGAAATCAGTTATATTCATTCTGAGGCTTACGCAGCAGGTGAGCTGAAGCACGGAACGATCAGCCTTGTAGAGGATGGTACTCTGGTGATCGGTGTGATGACCCAGAAGGATCTTTTTGAGAAGACACTGAGCAATATGGTTGAGGTAAAGAGCCGTGGAGCTTATCTGATGGGACTGACCAGCTATGGCAATTACAGTATTGAGGATACCGCTGATTTCTCCGTATATGTTCCCAAGACGGAGAAGTATTTCACAACCAGCCTTGCAATTGTTCCGCTGCAGTTGATGGGATATTATGTCAGCGTAGCGAAGGGCCTGGATGTGGACAAGCCGAGAAACCTGGCGAAATCTGTTACTGTAGAATAATGTTATTAAATTACTGAATTATATTTCCAAACAACAGAAAAAAGACAATATTGTTATAAACGTAAACATGGCGCGGAGAAGTGGCTTCTTCGCGCTGTTTATTTGGAAACGAAATAGTGGGATTGTTCGAACAAAATGGGGCATGAAAAAGATATGGAAGAAAAAAGGTACAGGATCATAGGTACTGCCGGACATATTGATCATGGTAAGACCTGGCTGGTCAAGGCGCTGACAGGCACGGATACGGATCGCCTGGCAGAGGAAAAAAGACGGGGGATTACAATTGAAAATGGTTTTGCGTTCCTGAAATTTCCGGATGGCAGGGAAGCAGGGATTATTGACGTGCCAGGTCATGAAAAATTTATAAAGAATATGCTAGCCGGAGCTGGCGGAATTGACATTGCCATGGTAGTGATCGCAGCAGATGAGGGAGTTATGCCTCAGACCAGAGAACATCTGGCAATACTTTCCCTGCTTGGTATTCGAAAGGGTGTGCTTGTGCTCACCAAAGGTGACCTGGAATGGAAAAAGGGACTTGACCAGGAAATCAGGGAGTTTGCTGAGGGGACGTTTCTGGAAAATGAGGATGTGATAGTGACCAGTGCTGTGGATGGGCGTGGGATTGAGGAACTGCGCAGGGTGTTGTGGAAACTGTGCACAGCCGGAAAAACCACGGAAAATCAGAATCTTTCCAGAAAAGAAGATGACAGTTGCACAGGCAGAATGGGTACGAAAGCATCTGCGTTTCGTCTGCCCATAGATCGTGTGTTTTCTTTAAAGGGTTTTGGAACCGTAGTGACAGGGACGCTGCTTGATGGCAGTTTAGGCTTGAATTATGACGCCATGCTTTATCCCAGAGCTGAAAGGGTAAAAATTCGAGGGATTCAGGTGCATGGTCAGGAAGTATCCGAAGCTGTTCCGGGACAGCGGGTGGCAGTGAACCTTCCGGGAATTGGAAAAGAGCAGATCTCCCGGGGAGAAATCCTGGCAACAGCAGGAAGTATGGAAGGTACCATGATCGCAGATGTACGGCTGCAGCTGTTGAAATCAGGACAGCGTTCTTTAAAAAGCGGTACCCGTGTTCATCTTTATCATGGGGCAGCAGAACTGGTGTGTAAAATAATCCTGTTTGACAGAGCAGTGCTGAAGCCCGGTGAAGAGGCCATAGTCCAGCTTCGGATGGAGCAGGTGACGGCAATGAAAGCAGGGGATCATTTTGTTATAAGATTTTATTCGCCGGTAGAAACCATCGGCGGTGGAGTTGTGCTGAATCCCAATGGGGTAAAAAGGAAAAAAAGACAGAATGCAGATGCTGCTGTTCATTGTGCATGTACCGGAAGGGAAAGAAAAAAAGCACATGCTTCAGGAAAAATAACAGAAGAAATGTGTGGGAATTCTGTCTTTTTGCAGCTGCAGGAATTATATCTGAAATCGGGCTTTATACCTCCACTGACAGATGAAGTGAAGAAAGTATTTTCCGGTGAGCGGGATTTTTCAGAAGTGTTCTTTGCCATGGTGCGGGACGGTGTTCTTGTACGGTTTGACGAGAAGCATTATATGCACCGGGAAATACGGCAGAAAGCCCTGGATATGGCATATTTGTTATTTGAAGAAAAGGGTATAATCCAGACTGGAGAATTTCGTGACCGTCTGGGAATATCCCGTAAATGTGCGATCATACTGCTGGAGGGGTTTGACAGAGAGCGGATTACAGTTATGGAAAATGGAGGAAGAGTGTTAAAACGAAACTTGCAGCAGGCAGACCGGTCTCAATGAGAAGAGTAAGAATGGAAAGCTGGGTACGTTTTTGGCGGGAACATATGGGAATCGAACCCATCCGGGACGGGATTAGCGCCCCACACTGGTTTTGAAGACCAGGAGGCACACCGGCACCTATCTGCTCCCAGTGAGAGTATAGCGGAGATTGGAAGCTTCGTCAACCACAGTCTTTGGGTCCGAAACCTTTCTTTGATTCCCTATTGACTAAGAGGGGGCAGATAAAGTAGAATAGTATTATTCGGGATAGTGTACCTTGTAGCCTTTTTCAAACATGCTCTGGTATGGCGGAGCTGTTGAACGGGGCTGTGTTTTGCGTATCCCGTTTATAATGGATGTTTTCACATTACCAGATTACAGTATTGAAGAATATCCGAAGAGGAGAAAAATATGGCAGAGACAGTTAGAGTTGTAGTAGATGCCATGGGCGGAGACAACGCTCCGGCAGAACCAGTGAAAGCAGCTGTAGAGGCTGTTGCCGAGAGGGAAGACATTGATGTGATCCTTACCGGCAGGCAGGATGTAATTGAGAAAGAGCTGAGTAAATTTCAGAATTACCCCAAGGAAAGAATCCAGATCGTGAATACCACAGAGGTGATCGAGACAGCAGAGCCTCCGGTTCTGGCAATCCGTAAGAAGAAAGATTCTTCCATTGTGGTAGGACTGAATCTTGTGAAGAAGCAGGAAGCAGAAGCATTTGTTTCCTCTGGAAGCTCAGGCGCTATTTTAGTAGGTGGTCAGGTGATCGTAGGAAGAAGCAAAGGAGTACAGCGTCCGCCGCTGGCACCCTTGATTCCTACCCAGAATGGTGTGTCACTTCTTATTGACTGCGGTGCGAACGTAGATGCCAGACCAGAGCATCTGGTACAGTTTGCGAAGATGGGTTCCATCTATATGGAAGACGTGGTTGGAATCAAGAACCCTCGTGTTGCCATTGTAAACATTGGTGCAGAGGAGGAGAAGGGAAATGCCCTTGTGAAGGAGACGTTCCCTCTTTTGAAGGAATGCCAGGGGATCAATTTCATCGGAAGTATTGAAGCAAGGGATATTCCGGCTGGTTATGCAGATGTGATTGTCTGCGAGGCTTTTGTCGGGAACGTGATCCTGAAGCTTTATGAAGGACTTGGAAGTACCTTTATAAAGATGATTAAAACCGGCCTTATGAAAGACACCCGCAGCAAGGTTGGAGCTCTTCTGGTGAAACCGGCCGTCAAAGAAACCATGAAGGCATTTGATGCAAGTGAGTACGGCGGAGCTCCTCTTCTGGGTCTTAAGGGACTGGTTGTGAAGACACACGGCAGTGCCAGGGCGGTTGAGATCCGCCACGCTATTTTTCAGTGTGTTCAGTTCAGACAGCAGAAGATCAATGAGAAAATCGCTGCCCATATGGTGGAAGAGACACCAGAAAAAGCATGATCATCCATGCATTGCAGCAGACTCTTCGGCAAAGACCTGCCGGGGGTCTGCCAGCTAGTCAGAGGGAAGGAAGTTTATCATGGAAAAAAAGTTAAAAGCATTGGAGAACCGGATCGGTTATGAGTTCAGGAACAGAAACCTTCTGATCCTTGCACTGACACATAGTTCTTATGCCAACGAGAAGAAGCTTGGTAAGGCAGGCTGCAACGAGCGCCTGGAGTTTCTTGGAGATGCAGTTCTGGAGCTGATCAGCAGTGATTTTCTTTATAAGAAATTCACCCAGATTCCAGAGGGCGAATTGACCAAGAAGAGAGCCAGCCTAGTTTGCGAACCCAGTCTTGCTTATTGTGCAAGAGATTTCGGACTGCCGCAGTATCTGCTCCTTGGAAAAGGTGAGGATATGACCGGTGGAAGAAACCGTGACTCTATTGTTTCCGATGCAACAGAGGCTCTGCTTGGAGCTATCTATCTGGACGGTGGTTTTGCTAGCGCAAAGGAGTTTGTTCTGAAATTCATTCTGAACGATCTTGAGAATAAACAGCTCTTTTATGATAGCAAGACCATCCTGCAGGAAATCGTACAGGAGAAGGGAACCCATCTTGTGGAGTACCATCTGATAAAAGAAGAAGGCCCGGATCACAATAAAAGCTTTACCGTGGATGTGCTTGTCAGCGGTCATGTGATGGGTACCGGAGTAGGACATACCAAGAAAGCTGCCGAACAGGAAGCTGCTTACCAGGCAATCCGGAAGATGAGAAAATAATAACAAGGATTCGAATACATGTATTTAAAAAATATTGAAGTGCACGGGTTTAAGTCCTTTGCACAGAAAATCAATTTCGAATTTCATAATGGAATTACGGGAATCGTTGGCCCCAACGGCAGTGGGAAAAGTAACGTAGGTGATGCGGTCCGCTGGGTTCTTGGAGAACAGAGTGCCAAGCAGCTTCGAGGCGGAAACATGCAGGACGTTATTTTTTCCGGCACGGAGACCAGAAAGCCCCTTAGCTTTGCTTCTGTTGCCATTACTCTGGATAACAGCGATCACAAGCTTCCGGTTGATTTTAATGAGGTTACGGTTACCCGAAGACTTTACCGCTCCGGTGAAAGTGAATATCTTATTAATGGAAGTGCCTGTCGTCTGAAGGATATTAATGAGATGTTTTACGATACCGGTATTGGTAAAGAGGGCTATTCCATCATCGGGCAGGGACAGATCGATAAGATCTTAAGTGGTAAGCCGGAAGAGCGCCGTGAGCTTTTTGACGAAGCTGCCGGAATCGTAAAGTTTAAGCGAAGAAAGGCAACTACCATTAAGAAGCTGCAGGACGAGCAGGCGAACCTGGTGCGTGTTACCGATATTTTAAGTGAGCTTACCAGACAATTGGGCCCTTTGGAGCGCCAGTCCGAGACAGCCAGAATTTATCTTGCCAAAAGAGACACTTTGCGGGAACTGGATGTGAACAGTTTTCTTCTGGAAAACGAGGAGACCAGCCGTGAATTAAAAGAGCTGGATACCAAGAATACCCGGGCTGCTGAGGAGCTGGAGGAGAATCAGAAGGCCTACGAGCAGACGAAAGTGGAATATGATCGTCTGGAAGAGGAACTGGAACAGTTGAATTCCCAGATGGATCAGCTGCGTGAAGAGACGCAGAATAAGGCAATCCGCAGGCAGCAGCTGGATGGCGAGACCAAGGTACTTCGGGAACAGATTTTGTCCGGAGTGCAGAGTGAAGAACATTACAAGAGCCGTCTGCAGTCCATTGAGGCGGATCTGAAGGAACGCCAGGAGTCTCTGGAGAGGCAGGAGGCGGAGAAATCCCAGCTCCATGCAGCTCTTCTGGAAGCAAGGAAGCGCCAGGAGGCAGAAGAGGACCGGATTTCCAATATTCAGGCACAGATCGAAGAGTGCTCCCAGGCAGTGGAGAATGGCAAGAACGAGATTATCGAGCTTCTCAATACCCGTGCCACTACCAAAGGAAAAGCCCAGCGTTTCGATACCATGATGGAGCAGATCGATATCCGTAAAGCGGGAATCAGTCAGAGACAGCTTCATTTGAAAACAGAGGAAGCCCAGCAGCAGAGTGAGCTGGAGAGGGCAAAGGAGAAGTTTCAGGGAATTACCACACTTATCCAGGACATGAATGCAGAGTGTCAGCGCCTGGATAATGAAGTACATAAAATTACAGATGAATTAAAGAAACAGAACGGCCAGATGGAAATCGGCCAGAGCGCATATCACCGTGAGGCTTCCAGGCTGGAATCTTTGAAAAATATTACAGAGCGCTATGACGGATACGGAAACAGTATCCGCCGTGTAATGGAACAGAAGGACCGAGTACCGGGAATTAAGGGTGTTGTAGCAGATCTGATCCAGGTAAATAAGGAGTATGAGATCGCCATTGAGACGGCTCTTGGCGGAAGTATTCAGAACATTGTCACAGACAATGAACAGACTGCCAAGCACATGATTGAATTTCTGAAGAAAAACCGTTTCGGCCGTGCTACGTTCCTTCCACTTAACAGTATCAATACTAGAAGTGGTTTTACCCAGAGGGATGCGCTGCAGGAGCCGGGAGTGATCGGGCTTGCCAGTGAACTGGTAACTACAGGTCCGGAGTATGCCGGACTTGCTACTTATCTTCTGGGTCGTGTGCTTGTGGTGGATCACATTGACAATGCCATTGCCATTGCGCGAAAGTACCGGCACAGTCTTCGCATGGTAACTGTGGAGGGTGAATCCTTCAGTCCGGGCGGTTCTATGTCAGGTGGTTCTTTTAAGAATAACAGCAACCTTCTTGGCCGCCGCCGTGAGATCGAAGAACTGGAATCCAGTGTGAAGGCTCTTCGAAAAGACATGGATGACATGCAGACTGCTATTAATGATAATCGAAGCAAGCGCAATGTTATGCGTGACACCATTGCAGATCTGCAGGAAAAACTGCGTCAGCAGTATGTTGCCCAGAACACGGCGAAGATGAACATTAACCAGGTAGAAGCCAAAACAAAGGAAATCCAGGCTGGCTACGGAGAGATTCAGAGAGAGCAGATGGAAATCCGCCGTCAGATCGAGGAGGCAGAGGCTGATCACAGCAAGATTGCCGAAGAATTGAAGGCTTCTGAGCAGGATGAGAAAGAACTGGAGACTTTTATCCAGAATAAACAGGAAGAATTAGAGACCTGGAGGGCTTCTGAGCAGGAGGTTTCCAGAAAACTGGAGGCTCTTCGTCTGGAAGCAAGTACAGCCCAGCAGAAAGAAAGCTTCGCAGCAGAGACTCTGGGCCGTCTGACCCATGAGATGGAAGCTCTTCGCCAGGAGGAAGCAGATATTCATGAAACGCTGGAGCTTGGCGGCGAAGAGAATGAGAGAAAGCGCCAGTCTGTAGAGAACCTGGAGGCAGTGATCCGGACTTTGGAAGAGGATGAAACCAAGGCGAAGGCTCAGATGGAGAGCTGGCAGAGTGTGAAGGATGAAAAAAATGCCAGCCATAAGGCATTTTTTGAGAAGCGGGATCAGCTGTCCGGCAGGATTTCACTTCTGGACAAAGAGTGTTACCGTCTGAAAAGTCAGATCGAGAAGCTGGAAGAGCACAGGGAATCTCAGATTTCCTATATGTGGAATGAGTATGAGATCACCCCGAACAATGCCCTTCAGTACAAAAAAGAAGAGCTGAACGATCTGAAAGCCATGAAGAAAGAAATTGCCCAGGTGAAGGATGAAATCCGTAAGCTTGGTAACGTTAATGTAAATGCAATTGAGGAATATAAGGAGATTTCAGAGCGTCATGCTTTCCTTTCCGGACAGTATGAGGATCTGAAAACCGCAGAGGCACAGCTGGAGAACATTATCCAGGAACTGGATGAGGGAATGCGTAAACAGTTTACGGAGAAATTCCAGGATATCCAGAGAGAGTTTGACAAGGCTTTCAAGGAATTGTTTGGAGGCGGTAAGGGGACTCTGGAGCTTGAGGAAGACGTGGACATTCTGGAAGCAGGAATTCGTATTATTTCCCAGCCGCCAGGCAAAAAGCTTCAGAATATGATGCAGCTTTCCGGTGGTGAGAAGGCACTTACTGCAATCGCACTTTTGTTTGCAATCCAGAATCTGAAGCCGTCGCCATTCTGTCTTCTTGATGAGATCGAGGCGGCACTTGACGATTCGAATGTAGGCCGTTTCGCAGGCTATCTTCAGAAGTTGACGAAGAACACGCAATTTATTATAATAACACACAGGCGTGGTACTATGAATGCCGCAGACAGACTTTATGGTATTACCATGCAGGAGAAAGGCGTCTCCACGCTGGTTTCCGTTGATCTTGTGGAAAACCAGCTTACGCAGTAAAAGGAGGAGAGGAAATGGCAGAGGAAAAGAAGGGCTTTTTTAAAAGACTTGTCAGTGGCCTGACAAAAACAAGAGACAACATTGTGGCAGGATTCGATTCTCTTTTCACCGGCTATTCAACAATAGATGATGATTTTTATGAGGAACTGGAAGAAATCCTGATCATGGGTGACATTGGAATCAATGCCACCACAGCCATTCTGGACAAATTAAAAGACCAGGTGGAAATCCGGAATATCAGGGATCCCAAGGAGTGCAAGCAGCTTCTTATTGATACCATCAAGGAGCAGATGACGGTAGACAGCACAGAGTACGAGTTTGAAAACCGCAAATCCGTTATTCTTGTGATCGGTGTCAATGGTGTTGGAAAAACAACTTCCGTTGGAAAACTTGCCGGCAAGCTGAAGGACCAGGGCAAAAAGGTTATTCTTGGTGCTGCGGATACTTTCCGTGCAGCAGCAGGGGAACAGCTGACCCAGTGGGCGAACCGGGCAGGAGTGGAGATCATTGGCGGTCAGGATGGAGCAGACCCGGCATCAGTTGTCTATGATGCAGTGGCAGCAGCCAAGGCCCGCAATGCAGACGTTCTGATCTGTGATACCGCAGGAAGACTTCATAATAAGAAGAATCTTATGGAAGAGCTTCGCAAGATTTACCGCATTCTGGAGAAGGAATATCCGGAAGCGTATCTGGAAACTCTGGTGGTTCTGGATGGAACGACAGGACAGAACGCACTTGTGCAGGCAAGACAGTTTGCAGAGGTGGCAAATGTAACCGGTATCATTCTTACCAAGCTTGATGGTACAGCCAAGGGTGGTATTGCGGTGGCAATCCAGTCTGAGCTTGATATTCCGGTGAAATATATCGGCGTTGGTGAGAGCATTGACGATTTACAGAAATTCGATGCAAATTCTTTTGTGGATGCGTTGTTTGATATTCATCCGGATGAAAACTAACCCCACAAACTACAGGAGGAAAAATAAAAATGCTTACATTAGAGAGTTTTGAAGAAGCGGCAGAAATAGTTAAGCAGGTAACCCAGGAGACCAAGCTGGTGAAGAGCAGTTATTTCTCTGAACTCACTGGAAACAAGGTCTTCTTCAAACCAGAGAACATGCAGAGAACAGGTGCATATAAGGTGCGTGGAGCTTATTATAAGATCAGTACTCTTTCCGACGAGGAGAGGGGCAAAGGCCTGATCACAGCTTCCGCTGGAAACCATGCACAGGGTGTGGCATATGCAGCACACAAGTACGGTGTGAAGGCCGTGATCGTAATGCCGACCACTACACCGCTTATTAAAGTAGAGCGTACAAAAGGGTATGGCGCAGAGGTTATTCTTCATGGTGATGTTTATGATGAGGCCTGTGCATACGCTCTGGATCTTGCGGAAGAAAAGGGCTATACCTTTATTCATCCTTTTGATGATCCTGCAGTTGCTACCGGACAGGGAACCATTGCTATGGAGATCATTCAGGAGCTTCCTCTTGTAGATTATATTCTGGTGCCAATCGGTGGAGGCGGACTTGCAACAGGTGTATCCACACTTGCCAAGCTTCTTAATCCTCATATTAAAGTAATCGGTGTAGAGCCAGCAGGTGCAGCCTGCATGAAGGCTTCTCTTGAGAAAGGGGAGGTTGTTACACTGCCCCATGTAAACACCATTGCAGATGGTACTGCAGTTCAGACTCCGGGCTCTCATATTTTCCCATATATCCAGGAGAATCTGGATGAAATCATCACGGTTGAGGATGATGAGCTGATCGTTGCTTTCCTGGATATGGTAGAGAATCACAAGATGATTGTTGAGAATTCAGGACTTCTGACAGTGGCTGCACTTCGTCATCTTGATTTCAAGAATAAAAAGGTTGTGTCCATTTTAAGTGGTGGAAATATGGATGTGATTACCATGTCTTCTGTAGTACAGCATGGTCTGATCCAGCGAGACAGAATCTTTACAGTGTCTGTTCTTATCCCGGATAAGCCTGGTGAACTGGTACGTGTGGCTTCTATTATTGCAGAGAATCAGGGAAATGTTATCAAGCTGGATCATAATCAGTTTGTAAGCACAAACCGTAATGCAGCTGTAGAACTGAAGATCACTCTGGAGGCATTTGGTACAGATCATAAGAATCAGATCGTGAAAGCACTGGAGACTGCCGGATGCAGACCGAAAGTAATTCGCGCAAGTCTGTAATTGAAAAACAGAAGCATTTCCCTACCTTGCAGTTAATAACTGAAGCAACATCACAAATGGTATGAATAAAGTTAGTTACTGTTCACTCCGCTCACAGTAACACGCTTCGCGATGCACAGAAATCATGCTTTGCATGATTTCGCGCCGCAACTCTCGGGTTTTCTGTGAACTTTGTTCACAAAAAACACCTCGCGGAATGTTACCAGTGAACAGTAACTAAAGTTAGTCTATGTGCTTTGGGCGTTTTGTATATTCATGTAAAAAATGGGGAGTGTTTGCTGAATTGATTATAAATAAATACAACTGTGTTGGTTTTACAAAAGGGCCGGCATGGCGGTGAATATAAGGAGTAGCAAACTATGAAAAAAGTAATTTTAACAGGAGACCGCCCTACAGGACGTCTTCATGTGGGACATTATGTGGGCTCTTTATCTGAGCGTGTAAAGCTTCAGAATTCCGGAAATTATGACGAGATTTATATTATGATCGCGGATGCCCAGGCGCTTACTGATAACGCGGAGCACCCGGAGAAGGTTCGTCAGAATATTATCCAGGTAGCACTTGATTATCTGGCTTGCGGGATTGATCCGGACAAATCCACAATTTTCATCCAGTCCATGGTTCCGGAGCTTACAGAGCTTACTTTCTATTATATGAATCTGGTTACAGTGGCCCGTGTTCAGCGTAACCCTACTGTGAAAGCTGAGATCCAGATGCGTAATTTCGAAGCCAGCATTCCGGTTGGATTTTTCTGCTATCCTATCAGCCAGGCAGCTGATATTACAGCATTCCGCGCAACAGCAGTTCCGGTTGGAGAGGATCAGCTTCCTATGCTGGAGCAGTGCAAAGAGATCGTACACAAGTTTAACACAGTATATGGTGAGACGCTTACAGAGCCGGAGATCGTACTTCCTTCCAACAAGGCGTGCCTGCGTCTGCCAGGTATTGACGGTAAGGCAAAAATGAGTAAATCTCTTGGAAACTGCATTTATCTTTCCGATGAGGCAGATGAGGTTAAGAAGAAGGTTATGTCCATGTTCACGGATCCGAATCATCTTCGTGTTCAGGATCCGGGAAATGTTGATGGCAATCCGGTATTTATTTATCTGGATGCTTTCTGCAAACCAGAATACTTCCCGGAATTTCTTCCGGATTATCAGAACCTGGACGAGCTGAAAGACCATTATAAGAGAGGCGGACTTGGAGATGTTAAGGTTAAGAAGTTCCTGAACAACGTTCTCCAGGCTGAGCTTGGCCCGATCCGCGAGCGCCGTAAAATGTGGGAGCAGCGCATTCCGGATGTCTATGATATTTTAAGAGAGGGCAGTAAGGTGGCTGAGGCAAAGGCAGCTGAGACTCTGAGGGATGTAAAGGCTTCTATGAAAATTAATTATTTTGATGATGATAGTTTGATTCAGTAAAATATGTGGATTTTAAGTTGACATTTCGTTGGTTATGGCATATGCTAATAGTAGCTAAGGAATGCGGTGAAATTCCATGCGACGAAACGAAAGCCCTCAGAGTTGCAGCTCTGAGGGCTTTCTTGCTCGTTACGGTGAGCTAATCCGTTTAGGCTGTTGCTGCCTATTGTTTACCGTCCAGCCATTTGCATATGTAGTAGCTAACTACACTTGCTAAAACGGAAACAAGAAATGCGGTGAAAATTTCTTCCATGTGATTCACCTCCTTTCTGCTGGAGGCTCGGCAGCTTTTATAGTATAGCATAAGGGCGGACAATTAGAAATAGCGTATAATAAATTTGGACATATAAATAGTATATACAATGTAAAGAAAAAACACTTGACACACACCACAAAATACGGTATGATACCCAAGGTGATAACGAATGGAAAAGTTTGTAGAACGTACTTTGCTCTATGATTTTTACGGAGAGCTTCTTACGAAGAGACAGCAGCAGATCTACGAGAGTGTAGTTCTGGAGGATTATTCTTTAAGTGAGGTTGCAGAGGAACTGAATATCAGCCGTCAGGGCGTACATGATATGATCAGACGCTGTGACAAGGCACTGGAAGGATATGAAGAGAAGCTGCATCTGGTGGAGAAGTTTGTGAATATCCGGGGACAGGTACAGAAGATACATGAGCTTGCATCCGGATATCACGCTGATGATATTGAGGCAATATCCAATGTGATTTTAGAGGAGTTATAATTCATGGCATTTGAAAGCTTAACAGATAAACTTCAGAATGTATTCAAGAAGCTGAGAAGCAAAGGCCGTCTGACCGAAGAGGATGTTAAGATTGCTCTTAAAGAAGTTAAGATGGCACTCCTTGAAGCGGACGTTAACTTCAGAGTCGTGAAACAGTTCACGAAATCTGTACAGGAACGTGCAGTTGGACAGGACGTTATGAACGGACTGAACCCAGGCCAGATGGTCATCAAGATTGTAAATGAAGAGCTGGTTAATCTTATGGGAAGTGAGACTACAGAGCTTCCGATCAAGCCTGGCAATGATCTGACTGTCATTATGATGGCAGGTCTTCAGGGAGCTGGTAAGACCACTACAGCAGCCAAGCTTGCAGGTAAGATCAAGTCTAAAGGTAAGAGACCTCTTCTGGTAGCCTGTGACGTTTACAGACCCGCAGCGATCACTCAGCTGCAGGTAAACGGTGAGAAACAAGGCGTGGAAGTCTTTACCATGGGTGATAAACAGAGCCCGGTAGACATAGCCAAGGCGGCTGTTGCACATGCCAAGGCGAATCAGCAGAATGTAGTGATCATTGATACAGCAGGTCGTCTTCATGTCGATGAGGATATGATGCAGGAGCTTGCTGATATTAAGTCTAATATTGAGGTAGATGCTACAGTCCTTGTAGTAGATGCCATGACCGGACAGGATGCAGTCAATGTAGCCCAGACTTTTGCAGAGAAGGTTGGAATCGATGGAGTGATCCTGACCAAGATGGATGGTGATACCCGTGGTGGTGCAGCTCTTTCCATCAAGTCCGTAACTGGCAAGCCAATCCTGTATGTAGGTATGGGAGAGAAGTTATCCGATCTGGAACAGTTCTATCCGGAGAGAATGGCATCCCGTATCCTTGGTATGGGAGATGTAATGAGCCTGATCGAAAAGGCAGAAGCAGCCGTAGATCAGGAAGCAGCCCAGGAGATGTCCAAGAAGCTGAAGAAGATGGATTTTGATTTCAATGACTATCTTACCAGCCTTGAACAGATGAATAAGATGGGCGGAATCTCCAGTATCCTGAACATGCTCCCTGGTGTGGGAAGCAAGATGAAAGATGTGGAGAGCATGATCGATGAGAAAGCAATGGACAGAACCAAGTCCATTATTCTTTCCATGACCCCACAGGAGCGTTCCAATCCAGGAATCCTGAACCTTTCCCGTAAGAACAGGATTGCCAGAGGCGCAGGTGTGGATGTTGCAGAAGTCAATCGCCTTGTGAAGCAGTTTGAGCAGAGCAAGAAGATGATGAAGCAGATGCCGGGTCTCATGGGCGGCGGCAAAATGGGTGGTAAAAGAGGCGGCTTTAAGCTCCCTTTTTAACATAAAATAATTAAATTAACTAATAAAGAGAAAGTAAATTGGAGGAAAATTAAAATGGCAGTTAAGATCAGATTAAGAAGAATGGGACAGAAGAAAGCACCTTACTATAGAATCGTTGTTGCAGATTCCCGCAGCAAACGTGACGGAAGATGTATCGAAGAGATCGGAACATATGATCCGAACCAGGAGCCAAGCGTATGCAAGGTTGACGAAGAAGCAGCTAAGAAATGGCTTGCAAACGGTGCTCAGCCTACAGAAGTTGTTGCTAAGATCCTTAAACAGGCCGGAATCGAGAAATAATTTAAGGAGTATCTTAGAGGTTGCCAGAATGGTTCAGACTGCACAGTATTTCCTGTGAAAGTCGTGAACTGTAATCGGCAATTTTCAGGGGGTATTTCTGTGACGTCCAGATGAGGGCATTTTTTGAATATGCTCCGGGGCGGGATCAGGGAGGTGTGTAATGAAAGAATTAGTAGAAGTAATTGCAAAATCTCTTGTTGAAAATCCGGACGAAGTAGTCGTTACCGAAACAGAAAAGGATGACGCTGTTGTTATCGAACTGAAGGTAGGACCATCTGATATGGGTAAGGTGATCGGACGTCAGGGCAGAATCGCCAAGGCCATCCGTACCGTAGTAAAAGCGGCTTCTTCCAAAAGCAGCAAAAAAGTGATTGTAGATATTCTGCAATGATAAGCAAGATATATGGATGCAGGAGCTGTGGAGACATGGCTCCTGTTTTTACTTATGAAAGTCCTGGACGGCAGACATATTCGTTTTTTGTAGAGGAGTTTTGAATGGAAGATTTATTAAAGGTTGGAGTAATTACCACCACTCATGGCGTGCGGGGAGAAGTAAAAGTATTCCCTACCACAGATCCGGAGCGTTTCCTGGATCTTGAATACGTGATTCTGGATGCTGGCAGAGAGATGAAAAAGCTGGAAATCCGTAACGTGAAATTTTTTAAGAATCTTGTGATCCTGAAATTTAATGGGATTGATAATATAAATGATATTGAAATGTACAAAGGCAGAGACCTGTGGGTTCCCAGAGAAGAAGCCCAGGAACTGGATGAAGATGAATATTACATCGGCGACCTGATTGGCATGGAAGTGGTTCTGGAGGGCAACACCCATTTCGGAACCCTGAAAGATGTTATGGAGACAGGAGCCAATGATGTTTACGTAGTAGAGCTTCCAGATCATCAGGAAGTACTTCTCCCGGCAATCAAGGAATGCATCCTTGACGTTGATCTGGAAGAGAATGTGATGACGGTACATTTGATGAAAGGACTTTTATAAATGAATTTCCATGTTTTGACCCTTTTTCCGGAAATGATCCGGAATGGAATGAACACCAGCATTACAGGGCGTGCTATTAATGCAGGAATCCTTTCTGTGGAGGCCATAAATATCCGCGACTATGCTTTTAACAAGCACCAGAAAGTAGATGATTATACTTACGGCGGCGGTGCTGGAATGCTGATGCAGGCAGAACCGGTTTACCTGGCTTATGAAGCGATTGCCGAGAAAGCCGGGAAGCGCCCCCGTGTGGTTTATCTCACCCCGCAGGGACAGGTGTTTAATCAGCAGATGGCAAGAGACATGGCGAAAGAGGAAGACCTGGTTTTCCTTTGCGGTCACTATGAGGGGATTGACGAGCGTGTTCTGGAGGAAATTGTGACGGATTATGTGTCTATCGGAGATTATGTGCTTACAGGCGGCGAGCTTCCGGCCATGGTTATGATGGATTCTATTTCCCGCATGGTTCCAGGCGTGCTCAGCAATCAGGAGTCTGGCGAGACCGAGTCCTTTGCAGGAAATCTTCTGGAATATCCCCAGTACAGCCGCCCGGAAGAGTGGCATGGTAAAAAGGTTCCGGAGGTTCTTATGTCCGGTCATCATGCAAATATAGAGAAGTGGCGCAGAGAGCAGTCTATCATTCGTACAGCCAGAAGGCGCCCGGATCTGCTGAAAAAGGCAGATCTCACCAACAAAGAATGGAATTTTGTGCGGCAGCTGAAAAAGCAGTGGAAAGAGGAGGAATCCAAAGATGAGAACATCTGATTTTTACTATGAGCTCCCTCAGGAGCTGATCGCCCAGGATCCGCTGGAGGACAGAAGTTCTTCCAGACTTATGCATCTTTCTATGGCAGATGGCAGTATTGAGCATCGCCATTTCAGGGATATACTGGACTATCTGAATGAAGGTGATACTTTGGTTATCAATGATACCAAGGTTATTCCGGCAAGACTTTACGGTCACAAGGAAGAGACTGGCGCAGTGATCGAGATCCTTCTTCTGAAAAGAAGAGAGAACGATATCTGGGAATGCCTGGTAAAACCAGGTAAAAAGGCACGCCCAGGTGCTAAGATCACTTTTGGAGATGGTATCTTAAAGGGAGAGATTATTGACGTGGTGGACGAGGGGAATCGTCTGATCCAGTTCCATTATGAGGGTATTTTCGAAGAGATTCTGGATCAGCTGGGAGAGATGCCGCTGCCTCCATATATCACTCATAAATTAAAGGATAAGAATCGCTACCAGACTGTTTATGCAAAGAATGAAGGTTCTGCAGCAGCGCCTACAGCAGGTCTGCATTTTACAAAGGAACTTCTGGAGCAGGTGAAAGCCAAAGGGGTAAATATTGCCCATGTAACTCTTCACGTAGGTCTTGGCACATTCCGTCCGGTTAAGGTAGATGATGTGGAGCAGCATCACATGCATTCTGAATTCTACATTGTGGAAGAAGACCAGGCGAAGCTGATCAACGATACCAGGAAAAATGGCGGCCGTGTGATCGCAGTTGGAACTACCAGCTGCCGTACACTGGAATCTGCAACTGGCGCTGATGGTGTTCTGAAGTCTGGAAGCGGCTGGACAGAGATTTTTATTTATCCAGGCTATAAATTTAAGATGATCGACGGTCTGATCACCAACTTCCATCTGCCGGAATCCACACTGGTTATGCTGGTATCTGCACTGGCTGGAAAAGAGAATATTCTGCATGCCTATGAGGTGGCAGTGCAGGAGAAGTATCGGTTCTTTTCATTTGGGGATGCGATGCTGATATTATAATCAAAAAATACCCCCCGGAGCTTTCGCTCTGGGGGGCTGAATAACATATTTTCTTCTATCCGATCCAGGAGCTTCTTTCCTGGATTTTTTCCATAATTCTGGTCTTTTCATCCCCTTCAGCAGGCGTTGGCTGGTAATTGTTATAGCCGTAAGCGGAGGAGATGGAACATGGGATGATATTTGTTACATTATCTGCTTTTACGCCGTCATTTGAGATGGTAAAGGTCTGCTGGAAAATCATACTGTCCATGTCACTTGGGGCGCTGTTTCCGCCGAAGCAGAAGTTTCCAAGGCTGTATACAATATTTTTTCCTTTATATTCTTCAATTCCCTGAAGTACATGAGGATGATGTCCGCACACCAGGTCAGCGCCAAGGTCAATGGCAAGATGTCCAAGTGTGGTCTGATTGGAGTCTGGAACGGTTTCTTTTTCGTTTCCCCAGTGAAAGATAACGATGATCAGCTCTGCACCATCTTCTTTTACCTTGGCAATGTTGTCTTTCAGCTGCTGTTCACGCTCAAGATGATCGTATAACTCATAGATTCCCACAAGACCTACTTTTACCCCTTTTATATCCATTACGGCCGTCTCATCATAGCCAAAATGAACAATTCCCTGGGCATCCAGGGCGTCCATGGTATCCTGAAAGCTCTGCTCGCCGTAATCATGGCTGTGGTTGTTGGCTGTGTTTACTGCTTCCACAGAACTGCTGGAGTAAATTCCTGCAAAAGACGCAGGGGCTTTGAATGCGAAGGTTTTATCCTCGCGGCTGCTGCTGTCTGTGAAGGTCCCTTCATTGTTGGCGATGGTCAGGTCATCTGCTTCAAAAATGCTCTTTACATTCTGTAAAAAGTATTCTTTTCCATAATTTTCAAAATATGCATTCAGGCTGGTACTGTAATCGAAGGCTTCATCTGTGCCAAGGGTACAGTCGCCCACAACGTTTATAGTAAGGGTGACTGGGGTGTCGTGCTTCGATTTTGTTGAAACAGTATCGCTGCTTTCGGAATCAGAAGATGAATCTGAGCTGTCGCTGGAAGATTCGGCAGTCTGCTTAGTTCCATCGGCAAATGAAGAATCGTTCTTTTCATTGTCAGAAGAAAGAGCAGAACCAGTTGTCTTTTCGTCGGTTGCGTTGTTTACATTCGAAGAGTTTACACTCTTTGCCTTTCCTGCACATCCCCGGACGATCAGGATCAGTACCACCAGCAGCAGGACACCACCCGCGGCCATACAGATCTGTCGGATCTTTTTCTGGCGCTGGCGGTAATATTTGGATTTTTTGTATAAATTCTTTTTCTTTTGCATACGTCTATCCTCATATGGCTTTTTGTATATGATGTCGCCGACAGGCGATGTGTTTGTTCCGTATAAACATTGAGGCAAAAATCCATAGGTCATGTTTTGAGTGAATAGCCCTGTGAACTTTTGCCTTTGATTTACATTACAATAATATTTATCTGAAGAACTTGTCGTAATAACCCATTACGAAAATCAACAGTACAATAAGCGGCAGTACATAGGTAAGATATGGACGTGCCCACTTCGGAAATTTAATGCCGTTTCCGGTATCCGCTTCTTTGATGAAATTGTCCCATCCCCATCCGTAGCGGGTTACGCAGAACAGCAGGTAAACAAGGCTTCCAAGCGGAAGCAGGTTATTGGAGATAATGAAGTCCTCCAGATCCTGGATGGTGCTTCCTGCGCCCAGTGGCTGAAATCCGCTCCATACGTTGAAACCAAGTACGCATGGCATGGATAAAACAAAGATTGCAATTCCGTTTACCAGAACTGCCTTCTTACGGCTCCAGCCCCACAGATCCATGGCAAAGCTTAAGATATTCTCAAATACTGCAATGATGGTGGAGAGAGCTGCGAATGTCATAAAGATAAAGAACAGTGCGCCCCAGAAACGGCCGCCCATCATCTGGTTAAACATGTTCGGCAGTGTTACGAACACAAGTCCAACACCCTGTGTAGGGCTTACATTGTAAGCAAAGCATGCCGGGAAAATAATAAGTCCGGCCATTAGTGCCACGAAAGTATCCAGAATACCAATCTGGATGGATTCGCCCATAAGGCTGCGGTCTTTGTCAATATAACTTCCAAAGATTGCCATTGCGCCGATCCCAAGGCTCAAGGTGAAGAATGCCTGTCCCATAGCGGCATAAATACCGGAAAGCAGTCCGTTCTCTTTCAGACGGCCAAAATCCGGGAGAAGATAGAACTTAATACCCTCGATGGCACCTGGAAGCGTACAGCTCTTAACGCAAAGAACTACCATAATAGTAAGAAGACATACCATCATAACCTTTGTGATACGTTCAACACCTTTCTGCAGTCCCATGCAGCAGGTACCAAAACCGAATGCAGTTACGATTACCATCCAGAAGGTCATTTCTCCAGGATTGGAGAGCATGGTGTTAAATACGTTTCCTACCGCTTCTGTATCAAGACCTGTGAAGGTGCCGCTTGCTATTTTAAAGAAGTAAGCCAGCATCCAGCCGCCTACAGTGGTGTAAAACATCATCAGCATATAGTTGCCAAGCATGGCTCCATAGCTGTAAATGTGCCATTTGGTGCCCTTTGGCTCAAGGAGATGGAAGCTTCTGGCAGCGGACTTGCGGCTTGCGCGTCCGACAGCAAATTCCATAACCATAATAGGCAGTCCAAGAATTACAAGGAACAGAAGATAGATCAGTACAAATGCTGCGCCTCCGTACTGTCCTGTTATATAAGGGAAGCGCCATACATTGCCGATTCCAATGGCGCAGCCGGCTGAAATGAGAATAAATCCAAGCCGGGATGAAAACTTTTCACGTTCTTTCATGTTGATTTCCTTCCTTTTTTCTATGTATGAATTCTGTGAAAAAGTATGGGACAAAAGTCTTTTTTACAGAAGAGCACACCTTTTAACAGTATAAGAATAAAATGAGTTTTCGTCAATAAATATCTTGAAAAAGAAGGGGGAAATGCTAAAATATATAGGATAATACTTGAAGTGTATTTGAGGGTCAGCTGTTTCGCGCCTATGGCGCTCCCACAGCTGCCGACCGCATTCGTAATCAGGGCCATCGCCTGGCCCATTCGATATTCAGGAATTCGCTCGTGCAAGCATGGTTCATTCTTGGCTGCTGTACGAGACTTTCATAATAAATAAGAAGGGAAAATGACATGTTATATATAGGAAATCATACTTCATCATCCAAAGGCTACGCAGCCATGGGACGCCAGATTGTGAAAAATGGCGGCAACACGTTTGCATTTTTTACCAGAAATCCAAGAGGAGGGAATGCCAAGGCTATTGATCCGGCGGACGTGGCAAAATTTTTGGAGATTGCAAAGGAGCATGAGTTTGGGAAAATTGTAGCCCATGCGCCTTATACCTTAAATGCCTGCGCGGCCAAAGAAAATCTGCGGGATTTTGCCCGGGAGACCTTTGCAGACGATCTGAAACGTATGGAAGCCACACCTGGAAACTACTACAATTTCCATCCTGGCAGCCATGTAGGACAAGGAATAGAAGTTGGAATCCAAAAGATTGCAGAAGTTCTGAATGCTGTCCTTACCGAAGATCAGACCACCACAGTCCTTCTGGAAACCATGTCCGGAAAAGGTTCAGAGGTGGGAAGCCACTTCGAGGAGCTTCGTGCCATCATGGACCTTGTAGAAAAACGCGATAAACTTGGAATCTGCCTGGATACCTGCCATGTGTGGGATGGTGGCTACGATATTGTAAACGACCTGGACGGTGTCTTAACTGAATTCGACCGCATCATCGGTCTCGACCACTTAAAAGCCATCCACCTGAACGACAGCCTCAACCCTCTTGGCAGTCACAAAGACCGCCACGCCAGAATCGGGGAAGGCCAGATTGGTCTTGATGCCCTTGTCCGTGTCATCCGGCACCCGGCATTGGAGGGTAAGCCTTTTATTCTGGAAACGCCTAATGATGATGAGGGTTGGACAAGAGAAATTGCACTTCTTAGGGAAAGATATTCAGAATAAATTGCTATTTAGTTGATTAAAAGTTCTTCAATGCGGACGCATTTGGACAATGTGTATTACTCACTCGCCGGCGCAAC
>NZ_JBCOME010000046.1:0-20668 GCF_040924365.1 Ruminococcus sp. 1001136sp1_2201st1_G3_2201SCRN_220225
ACAAGTCGTGCGGAAATTAGCGAATTAGAACAGAGTGCCAACTATTACCGACAGAAATATTTTGACTGTGCAAACGCGCTCGAAAGAATGAAAACTAAATACAACGAACTGAAAGAAAAGTGCAGACCTTTTCTTCAAGCGTTGGAGCATTTCCCCGAAGTTGCTAAACTTTTTACCGAAAAAGTGAAGCAACTTTTTTCTTTTAAGGAAGCACAGGAACGAGCCGAAAAAGAAGCAAGGGAAAAAGAACGACAGGAGCGTATCAAGGCTCGAAGAAACAAGCGTGGTATGGAAAGATAACCATTTCCATTATACTCACGACTTAATGACTTCTTGATATATTGAAAATCTGCGGTTACTGGGTGCTCTAATGTGAATGCCCAGCAATCAAATTTTATGAAAGAGAGGAACTGACTATATGAAAGAACAGAAATATTCTTATTCACAGCGAATTGGAAAGACAACATTCATCGTAAATGTAAAGCAGTCCGAAAGTGCCAAAAAGCCTTTGAATACGGTGTTTCAAGACATCTGCAAGCACGAGGTTTTGGGCGATTTCTTTACGGACAAATCATTTAATTTAGAAAATCCACAAAAAGTATCTTGACAAACTCGACCCCGAAGGGACGGGCTATCGTGCGAAAACACGGTTTGCCCGGTTTTTTAATCTTCCGGAATTGATTTCTCTTTTTAAAGAAAGTGCAGATATCCAGACTGCGGATATGCTGAATCTGCCTGTACCAGAAGCGGAATATATCAATGAGGTGCTAAAACCCAGCGAGATACAGCAGGATATGGTCAGTGCATTTGCCGACAGGGCAGAGGCGGTTAGAAGCGGTTTGGTAGAGCCAACAGTGGATAACATGCTGAAAATTACCAATGATGGAAGAAAGTGTGCGTTAGACCAGCGGCTGTTAAACGACATGCTGCCGGATGAAGCGGACAGCAAGGTAAACCGTTGCGCAAAAAATGCATATGACATATGGGAAGAAACGGCAGAAAAGAAATCAACGCAGCTTATCTTTTGCGATTTGTCCACGCCGAAGAATGACGGGACATTCAATGTATATGATGACATTCGTGAAAAACTGGTGGAAAAAGGAATACCGAGGGAGGAAATTGCATTTATCCATGAAGCGGGCACAGAAGCAAAAAAAGCGGAATTGTTTGCAAAGGTACGTGCCGGACAGGTGCGTATCCTGCTTGGTTCCACGCCGAAATTAGGAGCAGGGACGAATATACAGGACAGGCTTATTGCCCTGCATCATTTAGACTGCCCCTGGAAACCTTCGGATCTGGAACAGCAGGAGGGACGTATCCTTCGTCAGGGTAACCAGAATGAGAAGGTAAAGATATTCCGTTATGTTACGGAAAATACATTTGATGCTTATATGTGGCAGATTTTGGAGAACAAGCAGAAATTTATCAGCCAGATCATGACAAGCAAATCCCCTGTGCGTGCCTGTGAGGATGTGGATGATGCGGCGCTTTCTTATGCGGAAATTAAGGCACTTGCAACAGGAAATCCGTATATCCGTGAAAAAATGGATTTGGATATTCAGGTCAGTAAATTAAAACTGATGAAAGCGAACCATACCAGCCAGAAATACCGTCTGGAGACAGACATTGCTAAAAATTATCCGGTACAGATTGCCGCACAAAAAGAGCAGATTGCAGGGCTTCGGGCGGACAGGGAGGCAGTAAAGCCGATTCTGGAAGAGAAGGAAAAAGACAATTTTTCAATGATGATTGGAGGAAAGACGTACACAGACAGGAAGGAGGCAGGAACCGCAATCCTTGCTGCCTGTGCCGGGTTAAAAGCAGTAAAAAGCAATGGGCAGATTGGGGAATTTCATGGCTTTTCCTTAAATGCATCTTATGACAGCTTTTACCAGACCTATAAACTGACAATAAAACGGCAGTGCAGTTATCAGATTGAGATTGGAAAGGATGTTCTGGGCAACCTGCAGCGTATTAGTAATGCCCTGACCGGGATAGAAAAACGTCTGACAGAAGCAGAACAGAAAATGGAGAATCTGTTAAGTCAGCTTGCCACAGCACAGGAGGAGGTGGAAAAGCCATTTCCGAAAGAGGCGGAACTGACAGAAAAAATGGAACGTCTGGCAGAATTAAATTCCCTGCTGAACATGGATGAAAAAGGAACATCCGAAGCACTTGGCATGGGGGAAGATATAGCGGCGGTGGCAGATAGTCCGAGATGTGCAGTCACGATGGCAGGGAGGGTATCAGAGCTTTCCCATACCGCAGACAGTGTACAGAAACCGTCAGTGCTTGGAAAGCTGAAGCAGGCACAAGAACGGCTTTCCCATGAGGCGAAGAATTGGAAACATACCGCAAAGAAAAAAGAACAACAGTTATAAAGAAAATCAAAATAAAGAGCAGAGAATCCCGTCCCGAAAAATCAAATCGGAGACGGGATTTTTGGAAAGGAGATTTATGGCAGAAAAAAGGGAACTGCAGATGAAAGAAATCACAGAACAGCTGGAACAGGGAGTGAAAGAACTGTTTACATCAGAAATGTATACAGAATATCTCCGAACCATGTCCCAATTCCATAATTATAGTTTTAACAATACACTTTTGATTGCCATGCAGAAACCAGACGCCACACTGGTAGCCGGGTATCAGGCATGGCAGAAGAAGTTCAAGCGGCAGGTGCGGCGAGGGGAGAAGGCAATCCAGATTATCGCACCTGCACCTATCCGGGAGAAGCAGGAAGTGGAAAAGATTGATCCGGAAACACAGGAACCTGTGCTGCGGTTTGACGGACAGCCGGAAACAGAAGAGGTGGAAATTGTGATTCCACGGTTTCGTGTGGCCAGTGTCTTTGACATCTCACAGACGGATGGAGAGCCGCTTCCGGAACTGGAGACGCCGGAACTGATGGGGAGTGTCGAAAACTTTAAAGTTTTTATGAAAGCGGTGCAGGAAGTGTCTCCTGTGCCTGTACGTTTCGATGAAATCAGCAGTGGGGCAAAGGGATATTACAGTAATACGGAGAAAGAAATTGTTATCCAAAACGGTATGAGCGAGAGTCAGACAATGAAAACAGGCATCCATGAGGTTACCCATGCGATGCTGCATGACCGGGATTTTATGGAAGAACAGGGAGAGAAAAAGAACCAGATGACAAAGGAAGTAGAAGCGGAAAGTGTTGCCTATACAGTCTGCCAGTATTTTGGTTTGGATACTTCGGATTATTCTTTTCCTTACATTGCCGGATGGAGCAGCAGCATGGATATGAAAGAGCTGCGTACCTCGATGGATACGATACGGAAAACGGCAGGTTCTTTTATTGACAGCATGACAGAAGTGATACAGCGGTTTATGCGGGAACAACCGGAACTGTCACTGTCTGCCATGAAGCAGGCAGAAATACTGATAGACAGGGTAGAACAGGAACGGACACTTTTTAGCGGCGAAGAGAGAAATCTGCTGGTCAATTATGCGTATAAGTTTGACAATGCAGAGGAAACGGAGAAACTTATCCGAAAACTGGCGGAGGCAAAGGCGATTCCAGATCTTCGTTCCGCCACAGAAATCTGCCGGGATATACAAAAAGAAATCGAGTTTCTCCCTGATGGCATGGTGGGAATGACGGAACTGCATCGTTATGGCTATCAGAATGAGGGAATGCTTCCGGTTGAAAGGGAGAGGGCACATGAATTGTTTCAGGAAGGTTTTGAGATATTCGCCCTGTATCCGGATGATACGGAGGCAATGCTGGATGATGAAGGAGAACTTGATACGCATGACGGTCTTTTCGGGATAGAAAAGGCAGTGTGGGAGAAGTACCACAGGAGGGAAGCAGTCAGAGAAGAAAGCGGAATGCCGGAAAAGGAACAAAAGTATCAGGAAGTAGAATTGTTTGATGTCCCGGCACTTTTTATAAATGAACGTGTAGCCGGGGAAGCTGTCCCGGAGGGATTGCACCGCTATGAACTACGAGGGGCAGATTATGATCCCGGTTATCCGCTTACCATAGAAAAACAGGTAATGGTCAATCATGCCGCAACCATTCTCACAGCAGTTCCGCTTTCCCTCCCAGAACAGGGATATTTCCGGCTTGGAGATGAACTGAATTTCACAGGCGAGATGGTGACACTTGCGGAGTATCAGGAAAAAATGAATGCCATAGACCTGAACATAGAACAGGAAAAAATGGAAAATGCCATCGGACGGGCAAATGAAAATCTATATCTGTCCGGTAAGGAAGAGCGGTATGCCATTTATCAGCTTGGTGATTCTGAAAAAGGAAGAGATTACCGTTTTATGGGAATGGATTTTGTGACTGCCCATAATTTAAAAATAAATGCAGAAGATTACCGTCTGGTCTATGGAGGAAAGCTGTCAGAAGGAGAAACTCTAGAGGGACTGTATGAACGGTTTAATATCAACCATCCGGCAGGATATGAGGGACATTCACTTTCTGTCAGTGATGTAGTTGTTTTGACAAACGGGGGCAGTGCAAAGGCATATTATGTGGACAGTATGGGATTTGCAGAATTACCGGACTTTATCCTGCAGCGTCAGCATGAAGTAAAAATGAACCATAAAAGAGAAGATTCCGCTGTAACACTGGATACTTCCGGAATTGAGATTGAGCAGCATGACGGTCTTTGGCATACCGCTGATGTACGGGAAATCAAGGATGAGATATTTTATCTTATGAAAAACAATGAATATGGTGATTCGGTTGCGGCTGTCATTGTCAATGCAGACGGCGAACTGGTGGCGCAGGAATTGGAGAATGGTTTTGATAAGGGTGCAATGGAAGCAATTCAGGAGTATCTTGCGGAAAAAGGGATGACGTGGGAACCGGAACACCCGGAGAGCGAACAGGGTACATCTTTGGAGAAAAATTATCCGCCCGTTTATCCTCACACATTATCCTATGCGATGGAACATGGCGCTGCGGATGATTATCTGGATTCCAGAAAGCTGAATTTAGACTGTAAAAATGCCATTGAAGAAGCAATTAAGGAAAATTTTGATGGGATGCATCTTGCACAGGAAACTGCAGAAAAGGTATTGGAGGCATATGGTGCAGAGAGAATTTCCTTTGTGCTTGCAAACACGATACAGAAGCATTCTTATGACGGCAGATATTCCAGAGACAATAAAGCATGGGCAGAAACGATTCAAATACCGGAGAATGTCAGCAGGGGAACAGACTTGAATGCAGATTATATTGTAAACAGCCATCCGGCAGTATTGGATGGATTTGTAAATTTGTTCCGTAAAGCAGGGCAGGAGATGAACCATGAACAGGAAATGGGACAAAATGATATATGGAATCTTTCTGGTCAGGAGACAGAACTTGCATATCAGGCGGAAGACCGATTTTTGTTTATCCAGGATACAGAAGGCGGTTATGATTATACATTTTATGGTATGGATTACCGGGAGATAGACGGCGGCATTTATGAGGACAGCGATGATATGACAATCGAGGAAGCTGCGGGGGATCTTCTTGCAGAAGAGGGTTATGCGCTGGAGGACTGTACACGTATAGACTGTGAAGAACTGCAGGAGAAAACAGAAAAAGCGGCACAGGAAGAGATAGAAGAAGCGAGACATTCCTTATCTGCTTCTGATGGAAAAGAACCGGAACCCAAAATCAGCTTTTATGTGGCAGAGTGTACAGAGTTTCACATTCTTGGAGAATATCATGAAGATTTGAGCCTTCAGGAAGCGGCAGAACTGTACCAGACCATCCCGGCAGACCGGATGAACGGGATCAAAGGGATTGGTTTCCGTCTGGAGGACGGCAGTATCTATGACGGGACATATGAACTGATGACGGCGGGAAAAATGCAGACGGAATTTATTAATGAAATCCCGCATTACCGGGACAGTCCGCTGGTACAGCAGGCTATCGTGGATATGGAGAAAATTTTAGATAAATGGAAAGAGAAGGAACTGACGGAACCGGAAAAAGAAAAGCCTTTGGAGCTGGAGAAAACGGCTGAAAAAGCACCGAAAGCGGACATACAGACAGCCAAGGGTAAAGGGAAGAAACAGTCTGTCTTACAGGCGCTCAGGGAACGGCAGGCGAAGCTGAAAGCGCAGGAGACAGGACAGACAGAACAGAAAACACAGGGACGCAGAAAAGGAGAACCGGAATTATGATGAAAAAATTTGAACAGGATGAATGCCTTCTTATGGCGATTTGTCAGGAGGATACTTGCGAACAGACGAAGGAAGAGATGAAAAAGATACTTCCGTTTTTGAAGCAGGATACAGAGATGACTGCTCTTGTAAAGGGGACATTGGAGAAGATGGAACATCTGACAGAGGAGGAATTTTCCAAAATGGATTTAACCCCGTATTTGACAGAACTTTTGGAGGATAAGGAATGGATATAAACCAGTTTGCGGTATATCAGTTAAAAAACGGGCCGGAGACGAGACAGATGCGTTTCCGGTCTTATGAAAAACTGCAGCAAAGCGGGATTCAGGTGCGGTACGAATATTACAGGGAGGTGTATCTTGGCAAAATGCAGCGGCAGGATACTCCCGAAAACATAAGAGAACGCCTGCAAAAGAAAATACCGAAAAGCTTCGACGGTCATTCCCTCAGTGTCAGTGATGTGCTGGTTTTGAACCGAGAGGGCGAGATTACCGCTTACTATGTAGAAAAAGAAGGTTTTACCGTCATTGCAGGTTTTATCCGCATTGGCTCATCCGGGGCGCTGCTTACCTTTGAAACTACGAATTTTCATATTGAAGGCAAAGCAGGAAGCTGGCTGGTGCTGGACACCCTGATTATAGACGGCAGGGAATTTTTTCTTATGGAACATATGGAATACGGCAGGAATGCTGCCTATGTGATACTGGATGCAGAAGGGAAAATTGTGGCGGAGGATAACCGGAACGGCTTTGATGAGAACGCAAAGCAGCAGATCAGAGAGTATCTGCACCCGCCAAAGCCTGTGCAGAAGCCAGAGGAAAAGCCGCCGCTTGAAAACTGGCAGAAGTATATGGAAAATGGGGAATATCTCCGCAGTTCGGAAATCAGTGAAGAACAAAACTACAATATGATTGACGGCAGACGGAACAATATGCCTCCGAAAAAGACCAGGACATCGGTATTGGTAAAGCTGCACCAAAAACAGGCAGAGATTGCAAAACGAAGCGGAAAGGAAGTACCGCAGATGGCAGTGGCGGAAGATATGGAGCGCAGACGGAAATAAAGGTTGTAACGTTTTATAAAAACAGAGAAGGGAAAACCGTTCAACGGATTCCCTTCTCCGGTAAAACTTTGGATATCCGATCCAAAGCTACTTTGTGTTCTTATCATATGTTAATTAAAAATAAAATATGTAGCAAAAAGGAACTCACCCTGAGTCCCTTTCCTTTGAAAATTTGGTAATGTCCCCAACACACCGGAAAGGGATTTCTTTGTACTTATATAGTACATGATTTATTGTTTTGTGTCAATATGGTTTTTTAAATAATCCAGTAATTCGGTTGTATCGCCTGTTTCTTCAAGACCCAAAACAGAATAAATTTCTTTTAATGTATCTTGTGCAGTATTTCGTTCTGCTTTAATTTTGGAAATATATGTAAGTTTATCAGAAAGCTTTTTATTTAAGTCTGCATAGTAACCAATCAGCCCCATTGTTTTTGCAAGAGCTTCGTCAACTTTCTTCATATCACTGGCAGGTAAATCACAGATATATGTACCCAAACGGGATTTACTTACACACATGATATTTGAGGCATTTGCCTGTCCGTCCAGTTTGGTAGTTGTACCATCTGCTTCATATTGTGTGGTAATGACAGCAACACAAGGTAAAGTGCTTGTATCATGTGTAATGGGAATCACGATAGTATTCCCAGATTTTAAATTTCCGATGCTATTTTGTACAATAACAGCAGGTCGTTCTTTTTGCATTTCACTTCCGATCCCCATACCGAAATTGCAACGATATACTTGTCCACGTTTTACAACTCGTCTGCTTGCGTTTACAACCAACGTATCTAAATAGAGCTGTGTTTTGAGCCAGTCTAAAAATCTTTGTACTTTATTCAGATCAATATTCATGTAATTCTATCCTTTTCTCATATTTCTTTCAATCAACATACCATATTATACCTGAATTATCAAGAGCAACTCATTTGAAACAAGGTATCTGAAAGCATTGTATAATTCCAATATTACGTGAGAGTCTGTTCTTTTGTATGAGTTTTTTGGTGAGGATATTCTTTTCCTAGAATAGAATTTATATTAGAACGAACCGTATTCAATTCTTTTTGATAATCTCGATAATATTGATACTGCTCTTGGGCTGACTTTTTCTGTTTTAACAATTCTTCTTTCTTTTCTTTCAGCAATTTCATAGAAGGGAGTTTTATATTGCCGGATTTCTCCTTCAGGAATTTCCGGGCAGTTTCATAAAGTGCAATTTCAGCGGAATGCTCTTTACGGAAAACACCCTTATTTTTACTCTGACAAAATTTAGTATAGATAGCTTTATTCGCAAGGTACTGTCCTGTGTAGTGAAGCTGTTCGTTGATTTCCCGTAAGTCTCTTTCCGTTGATTTTAGATTTTTTCGGAAAGTGTCTGTATGCTCTTTTACAGATGAAAAGGAAGTTTCCAGAGCATCGAGAGAATCGTAACCATGTTCCTGAACATAGGCTACCGTTTTTGCCATTTCTTTCAGATTGGACAGTTTTACTTTTCTGGCGTAGGCGGCATTCTGCTGAGCTTTTACACAGTTTTGCAAATCCGTAACCAAATGTAAATCTGATTTTATAAAAAGAATGGCAAACGCAGTTTCATGTGGAATGGAACTATTTTGAGCAGCATACATTTCCGGTGCAGGTATGGCGGCTTTCGGAACGGGAGTTACAACCTCTTCATCGTGACATTTTACATTATTTCCTATTACCTGCAGAAGATAATTCTTTTCATAATGGGTTCCCAGATTTCTTCCGGTAATCGGTTTAGTACGTTCCGGATGGAGATAACTGAATCGTCCTCTGCTTTCTTTTATAAGTATCCCATACTTTTCAGAAAGAATCTTTTGAAATTCTTCCAGAGTATGCGCTGATGAAACGGCACTATCAATGGAGTCCCGTAAAAATTGTTTCTGTGTCTGGAATTTAGTATTACGGGGAGTGACGCCATCGGCAATCATACGTTGATTTTTCGTATCAAGTTTTTCCTGCCCTTTGCGGTTTGCCCAATATTCTTTTTCAGTAATTTTCCTTTCGGCAGGAGTCAGCAAATCCACCTGATTCAGATTTTCCCGGCGGCACATATCCATCACTTCCTGCTTGAGATGAATCAGATATTTTTTTGTTAGATGATGTTTGTTCCCTGCAAGGGAATCACAGGGACGTTCCATAAAGTCCTGACGTTCTACATCAAATTTCCGCAGGCTGTTGATTACAATATGTACATGAATATTGCCACTTCCATTGTGTCCGTCTGTATGTGTGCAGACGAGAGCCTGATGTCCGGGAAAATTCTTTTTTGCATATTCCAGACCTAACTGTTGGGCACGTTCTCCTGTTAATCCATGCTCATCCTTGTCATTCGGATCAAAGCTGAGAATATAATGGTGCGATTTAATTTCATTATAATTTTGGTTTTTATGGTAAGCTGCATTTAGTTCCATACATTCCGTATCAAAGGTAAAGGGATCACAGTTGATTCCGTCCAGATAATATTCTTCACGAGGCTGCAGATGTCCGTTCTCATCAAGCAGCGGTTTCTTTGTGGATTCATCATATTGAAAAATCAAATACCGCTGTGCCTCTCCGTAATCGGCATTTTTACTTGCTATGTGTTTCAGTATCGCCATGAAAAACTCCTGCCATTTTGGTCACTTTATATTTCATCTCATAAAGTTCGGTAATACACTGGTTAATTGCTGCCCTCATTTCCTGTGAATGGATTCCACCCTGATTAAAATATTTTGCAATCTGGTTCAGGTTACTGCCTATCTTTCCAAATTCAGAAATCAGTTTTTTCAGTTCCGGCACATCAGCCACTACTTCATATTTCATCGTAATACGCTGGTTCATCACTTGCTTACGTGCATATTCCGCTACAGGCAGATTAGCTGTTTGGGCATTTTCTGTGACAATATCATATTCCGTATCATTAAGACGGAGCATGATGTGATGATTTCGTTTCAGTTCCTTTTGCTTTTTTGGTCTTGCCATGTTTTATCCTTTCTCGTGATGGAAACCATCACGCTGCGACTATATTCTATATAGAAGCCGAAAAACACAGCTTGCTGTGTAAGAAACCGAGGGAATGGGGAAACGGAATCCCCATCAAGATTGCCCGTAACCAAAATCCACAAAGTGGGTTTTGAGTTACTTGGGCGAATCTTGCTTTAGTTTCAGCGATAGGAAAAATAACAATAAGAGCATGTTATACAGTGATTATGAGTAGTCATTCCGGTCATACAGTGCAACCTTTCAGGTGCGGAAAACAACAGTGTTTGGACCATGAAAGGCTCTTTATATGAGTAAGATGCGATAGACTTTTCAGAATGTATTACCAACTGCGACATTGCAAAATTAGTGTATTAACTGGCATTCTGCTGCAAGTGCTACATACTTCTGCGATTTCAAGGTTGCTGAGGTGATTACGTAGTGAAGTTTCAATACTCTTTTGCAATCCATAATGGTTCTTCAATAATAAAAAAGATATCTACTTTTTCAAGAAGATATCTTTTTTATAGCTGGAACATGTGTCTGTTTAATACGGCTTTTGTTGACCGTCTACGAAGTCTCAGGTTGCCTGCTAATTACAGTACAGGTGGTCGTTCAGCAATTTGAAGACGTCTGTACTATTCAAAAAGAACAAATATTCTGTGACTCTTTATTAATTGTTTAATGATTTTCTTTAGTTAATAACTTCATAGAATAATCGTAAAAATCGGTTAATTCTTTATATGTCTTTATCTTGTTTTTGCGTTTAAGATAATCAGCGTAAAAGGCAAAAAAACAAGCAAGAATCGCACCAGTAATTATCAATCCATATCCCCAGATTGGACTTCCATTATTTAGTAAAACAATAAGACCAATTACGGCAACAAGTAGTCCGATAATCATAACGAATCCGCTCTGAATAAGCTGTATTGCATCTTTGGGGGAGTTGTGCGGGTTTGTGTTCGACAGTTCTTTTTTCATTATTTCGATATCTCCTTTCATAAGGGTATTCAAAGAAACGGAATAAATGTCACATAGCATAATTAAATTATGAACGTCCGGATAGCTCCTTTCATTTTCCCAATTTGAAATTGTTTGTCTGGAAACATTAAGAATCTCGGCAAGTTTCTCTTGGCTAAAATTATTTTCAATTCTTAGTTCTTTTAGTCGTTTGCTTATATGCATCGTATATATTCCTTTCTTTTTTATAGCATTATAATAACACATTTCCGCAAAAATACTATCAAGTTTGTTTTACATCTATAGTCAAAATCATTTTACACAGACTTTAATTAAGAAAAAGTAGTAGAGGAGGATAGCTGTTACTATTCAATTAGCAATATTATATCTCAGGTATTTGAATCGTTCAAGTCTAGTATCTGAAATTTCATTTATTTCATTTATAAAATCTATGTACTCGCTATGGTGTGTTTATGTATGGGTGCTTTTGAATATTCCTGCTCGGAGTTATTCCTTACAAACTGTTATTTGAAAACCCTCTTTTCGGAAACATAACTAAGTATAGCACTTTCCAGAACAATCAAATTTTGCGAGAGTTCCTTTTAATTTCGCCCTGCTCCATGAGGCTTCCAATGTATTCGTTATAGCTTATTGAAATAAAAGTTACTTTAACATACGAAATAGTTACACGGAAAAATTTTTTGAGTAGATATTGTGATAATCTATATTCATGATGTCAGGGTCAAAAGGTCTGAAAGCACGTGTGCTTGCACACTGGTGGTAGAATGACCTTGAGACCCGCCCCGATATGAGCATAAAAGTGGGGCATAAGCACCATGATATGCGAATAGCGGGTAGGATTGTGGGAGTGCGTAGCACGAAACAATCCGTTGGCATCATTGTTGGGGACTTTTGACCCCAACATCTATTCATACAGTTCTCAAACTGATGGATTGTGAACTTCCAGTAAATTTACGACTAAAATCGATTTACCAGCATAAATACTGGATTTTCTGTGGAAATATAGGTGAACCAGTAGTCGTAAATACGCATTAATAAAATTACACCATATTCCCCAAAAAGCTTGAAATTATGGGGTATTTATATATTTAGTTGTACAAATCAGTGGAAGTTCACAATGTTTGATAATAAAACCATAAAATAAAAACAATGTAATTGAATACCGCTATTATTTGTATCATAAGAAGCTCTTTAGGGTAGCATATATTTATAATATGCTTAAGAGGTAACCAATTATGGAGAGTCGTATCAAACAACTTCGTGAAAACAGAGGACTAATACAGGAAATTTTGGCTTCTGAATTAGGAATTACACAACAAATGCTTAGTAAATATGAAAGAGATGTGTTGTGTATTAAAGTGGATGTGTTAAAGAGGATAGCCGAATATTTTAATGTGACAACGGATTATTTACTGGGAGTTTCAGAAGTGAAGAGAGATTTGCAAGGACAGATGAAAGTGAACAAGACATTAGACACCTATTATGATCTTATCGAGATATATAAAGGTTTAGATGAGTATGATCAGGAAATGGTATGGTCAATTATGCAGACGGTTAAGAAAACGTGTGAAAAACGTAAAAGAGACAAGGAAAATACAGAAGAGAGTTGATGAAAGATGCTGAATATAGCAATTTGTGATGATGATATTCAGACAACCGGAAGAATGGATATGTTGCTACAGGAGATAGCAAAGCGGAATTTTATGGATGTTGAAATTGAAGTGTTTTGGAATGGAGAGAGTCTTGCGGATGCGGTTGCACAGGGCACTTATTTTGACATGATCTATTTGGATATAGAAATGGATAAAGAAGATGGGATTTCGGCAGCTAAAAGAATTAGAACTTATGATAAAAACGCACTTATTATTTATGTCACAAGTCATGAAAATCATATGCAGGAGTCTTTTGAAGTTAGACCGTTTCGATTTCTTGTGAAACTAGTAAGTGAAAAGTTGTTTGAAACTTGTTTTAAATCAGCATACGAAGAAGTGTATTGCGGAGATTCGTATTTTCGGTATAGCTATCAGAGGGTGAACCATAAAATACCAATGCGTGAGATTTTATATTTTGAAAGCAATAGGCGTAAAGTATCTATTGTGACGGAAAAAGATACATTTGTCGCATATGGAAAATTAAATAATATAGAGGAAAGCCTTAAACAGAGTAAAGTGCCATTTTTACGTGTTCACCAGTCATATCTTGTAAATTATAAGCATGTGGAAGGGCAGGCATATGATTTCGTAGTTATGGATAATGGCAAAAGAATTTCAATCAGTGAAGACAGAAGAAAATTAATCGGAGAGCAGTACTGCTCAATGGAGGACACATTTTATGTCAATGAGTAAGACATTGTCATATGGAACGGATATATTGTTTATCATATTTGCAGTATATCTGTTCTTTTATTATTTCGATATATTTTTAAAAAGAAGAAAAAGAACAGTTTTGTCAATGATTGGATTGGTTATATTTATGGCATGGCAATTTGAAATGTCGAGCGTGAATTTGCTGCCAGCTTATGGAAATATTATTGTTACTATTATCACTACATTGTTTGCGGTCGCTCAAATTTATGAGGGGAAGTTTTGGAACAAATGCATTTTTACAATTGCCTTTAATGCAATCTGGATGTTGATAGAAACAATAAGCGGGAATATACTTTTGACGTACTGTTGTGAATTTACAGACCTTCAGGCATTAGGAACGTTAGGATCATTTACTTCAAAAATTGTATTTATGATTGCAATTACGGCATTGAAGAGAGTATTTACAAAAGATGAAATTAAAGAGCTTCCAGTGAGATATAGTTTTATGCTTGTATTGATTCCGATAGGTAGCATTTATATTATGAATAATATCTTTATGCTTGGGTATAAGCTCCATAGTAATCGTGCAAATATCCAATCTGCAGTTACTGCCGTTATCTTGTTAGGCGTGAATGTTCTTGTTTTCTATATTTATATAAAATTGGCGGATGATCTGCAGCTAAGAAGAATGACCTCTGTCTATGAACAACAATTAGATTTGTGTGAACGACATCAGCAGGAGAGAGAACTGTCAATACTTCGATTAAGAGATATGAGACATAATATGAAAAACAACCTTGTGTCAATTCTTGCATATGCAGAAAACGGAGATAATGAAAAAATTATTAGATTTGTCAATGAGATAATGGAAGAAGGTGGAATAAAGACATCTACAGTTACAAACAGTGGAAATATTGTTATAGATTCATTGATTGGGTATTGGTATGTTGAGGCAAAGAAAGTGGGAATAGACTTTTCCGTAAATTTAAATATTCCTATGGAAATGCCGTTTAGGGGTGCGGATATTTGCCTGATACTGGGCAATTTATTAGAAAATGCTGTAGAGGCAGCACAAAAAGCGGAGGGTAAAAAGTACATTAGGCTTCACATGAAATATGATAAAAATAACCTGCTGCTATTTGTGGAAAATAATTACAAAGGTGTGCTTATAAAGACGAAAGATAAAAGGTTAAAGTCTACAAAAACAGATGCGGAAAATCATGGTGTAGGTCTCTCATCCGTATATCGAATTGCTGCCAAATATCATGGAGTGGTTACGATTGATGATGATGTGGCAAATCGTTTTTTAATCAGAGTAGTGTTATATGGAAAGCAGGAATAATTACATCAACAGTCGATATTATTGCATTATATTTTGTATTATGGAAAAAAGATATAAAATAAAAAGATAATTTTGGGGAAATGGCGAATGATTTTTTTAGAATGGTATTGTGGTGGTGCGGTATGACGGAAGTGTTATTATTCAGTGATGATGAGAAAATCTTTAATTTGACAAATAGTGTAATAGACGGAAGATATAAATTAACATGGTGTACTTATAAGTCCTTGGAAAAAAAGTTATATCCGTATACGGATATAGTTATTATGTACTTTGATAAAGAAATGGTTAAGAAAGGTACATTTAAAACAATTGTTCAGGTAAAGGGGAGGCTGGGACAAAGGATACCAATCCTTACGCTGATGGAAGAAGGAACACCGCAAAATATTTTTTCAACGTTAATGGCGGGCGCCTATGACTACTTAGAAATAGCCAAGAGTTCAGAGGAGTATAGAAAGAAAATAGAAGATGTTGCCCGATGGAATTGGTATTTAGGAAAATACGGGTTAAAAGAGAAGTAGCAGTGATATAAATGTCGCCGCTACTTTTTATTTTTAAAGGGAAATAGAAAAAGTTACATCAACACTCGTTTTTTTTACAAGAAAGACAAATTCAGTTTTTTTTGTAGTAGTGTAGAGGAAACAAATGAAAGGAGATTCAGATTATGAATTCTAAAAATGTAAAAAAACAGTCAGCTAAAGCATTAGCAAACGTATCTTTGAAACTTGGAAAAATGTCAGCGGATAGTGCATGCTGCTATATCTTCCATCAGCCTAAAATGCCGGAAACACTGAGGAAAATGAAAAAGATGTAACATGAAATATTTTTCTGAAAAACTGACAAGTTATATTGTTAAATCCGGTGCTGTTCCAGAAGAATCATATGAAATATACCAATATGGGTTTCAAATAGGACTTGAAATGTTGAGCTGTCTTTTGGCCTGTTTTGGAATTGCGGTATATTTGCATATGATTCCGGAATTTGCAGTGGTTACAGGAATTTTTATGATGTTGCGCAGTTTTGTTGGTGGAGTGCATCTAAACAGCTTTGATGCCTGCTTTATGTGTTCTGTTACTGTGCAGACATTGGTACTGGTTGTTAATCGTTTGTATACACAACCTTTAAATCTTGCGTGGGGAATAATTGTGTTGAGCAGTGTTCTAATTTGGAATATGGCTCCGGTACAAAGCATTAACCGGGAACTTGATGCAGATGAAAAAAAACACTGCAGAAAGGTAGCTGTAAAAATTATTGTGGGCATATATGTGTTTGCGGGGATTTGTACACTTACTGGGATGAATGCAATAGTGTCTTTGGTTGCAGTGACAATGGCAGCAGTTTTGATTTCACAATATATTGGGGTAGTAAAGTATAAAATAGAAAAGAGATAATAAGCGGGAATAGTAGACGAAATCTATTATTTCCGCTTATTTTATTTGAGGATAAAAGAATCGTTTATTTTTTATAAGCAACACTGTTTCGGTAATGAAAAACGTCTGCTAGGCTTCGGCTCAGGAGGCGTTTCTTATTATAAAGATAAAAAAATTCTTCCAGACCCGAACATCGCGTACTTTCCATACGGGATATGGGTGAAAGGGAAAAGACCTTTGCTCATATCTTGCGATCGGGAAGGAGGTGAACTCTATGGAGCAATCTTCTTCCTATGACGAAACAACGGTCAGGCATCAGTTTGATCGAAAGTGCAAATTGGCGCTGGATGGCGAAGTGGTAGATTATGACAGGCATATGGATTATCGGAGAAAACATGAAATATTGTTTTCAGAACTATCTGAATGTCAGACAGGGAAACTGTCAGTAGTGGATGAATATAATGAAACATCCTACTTTTTTAAAACATGTGAGTATGATGTGAAAGTGAAAAGTTCTTTACTGGCAGAGGCATTGAATGCGTTGACGGATAGAAAAAGAGAAGTAATTCTGCTGTCATATTTTATGGAGATGAGTGATGCTGCGATTGCAAGGAAAATGAATCTTGTTAGAAGTACGGTGCATGAGCACCGGACACGTTCATTGGAATTGCTGAAGCAGATAATGGAGGAAAACAAAAGTGAGTGTAAAAAATAAAAATACAGAAGAAAAATGGCTGCTTCCATTTTGCATTATTGAGGATGCTACAACAGGTAATGTTATGGCAATTAATACGGTAATGAAACATTATGAAGGCTACATAGCAAAGCTGGCAACCAGAAAAATGTATGATGAATATGGAAACGTTCATTACTGCGTAGATAAAACTCTGCGTGACAGATTAGAAGCGAAACTGCTGAAAACGATTTTAGAATTTAAAATAGTACGTTAAGAATGACTGGAAACCAGTATCCCTTTCTGCTGGCTTCTGATAGGAGACATTTAACGTATAAAAGTTGATTTTAAGAAATAAATTGCACCTTGATAACAGAATATTTTATTCTGCGGGACAAATGAAACAGTATAGCCTGGCAGCGGATACGCCATGAATGTCATGATGGTAACTTTGCGACACCGTGTCGCAAGGTTGGAGTACGTGAATACGTGTTTATGAGAAATTGACATGAGCGATTCATATCTGGCTGTAGGCAGAGTGTGGGAACTTTGTGGCGAAGACACTGTTTCTGATAATGATACTTCCGGGATGGCTGCCCGGTCTGAAAAGATGGTGTGATTCCAATGAGGCTGTTTCCCGACAGCCGCCTGCAGAATTTTTATATTAATATAGAGAGAAAAGGAATAAAAGAATATGCAAAGAGCAACAAAAAAAGTGGAAAAGAAAAGGTTAGTCAGATATAAAGAGGGTGCAGAAATGTACAGTATGGGAATGAATAAATTTCAGACATTAGCAAAGGATGCGGGAGCCATCTTGAAGATAGACAGAATGGTATTGGTTGACTTAGATATTTTTGATCAATATCTTGAAACATTCCGGGTGCAGTAAAAGAATTATTTTTGATAAGGAAAGATTTTCAGAGAAAAGGAAAATACACTTGACTTACGGTTAAACCAAAAGTATAATAAAGGAGAAATGGATGGAGGTGTACGATGTGGCTAAAATGGGAAGACCAAAGTCAGCGAATCCGAAAAATACGTTGATTGGATTGAAACTGACAGAGGAAGAAGCCACAAAACTTAGAGAATATGCGTCCAAACATGACATGACCGTAACAGAAGTGCTACAAAAAGGAATTGATTTGCAGTATGCAATGGAAGATTCCCAAAGAAGCTAAGTGTGAAAATTCTTTCCTTGAGAAAGGAGAAAAATGGCATATTCAAGGAAGGATAGAAAAGGGAGGGTATTAAGAAAAGGCGAAACACAACGTAAATGCGATGGAAAGTATGTGTATACATATATGGATACATTAGGCAGAAGACGCAGCATTTATTCAAAAGATATTAAGACATTAAGAGAACGTGAAGAACAGTTAGTTAAAGATCAGCTAGACGGTCTGGACACCTATGTTGCAGGCAGTGCAACAGTTAATTTTGTTTTTGATAGATATATTTCTACAAAATCAGAATTGAGAGAAACAACAAGAACGAATTATAAATATATGTATGATCGTTTCGTGAAAGATGGGTTTGGCAAAAAGAAGATTGCTGTGATTAAGTTTTCAGATGTCCTACAATTTTATCAATACTTATTGAAAGATAAGAAAATGCAAGTGAATACGCTAGAGACTATTCATACGGTGTTACATCCAACCTTTCAGTTAGCAGTAAGGGATAATATTATCAGAACTAATCCGAGTGATGGGGTAATGGCACAAGTAAAAAAGCTACCGGGGCGAAATCATGGTGTGAGACATGCACTAACCTTGGAGCAACAGAGAGCTTTCATAAGATACATAGAGAATAATGAAAGGTTTGAAAGCTGGGTGACATTATTCAAGTTTTTACTTGGCACTGGCTGCAGAATAGGTGAGGCGATTGGAATCCGGTGGGATGACATTGATTTTGAGAAGCGGATAATTAGTATCAATCATAGTTTGGTTTATTATAGCAGGGAATATAAGGGACATGGTATTTGTTCATTTGCCGTATCATTACCTAAAACAGAGGCGGGCATAAGAATGATTCCTATGCTTGATACAGTTTATGAAGCTCTTAAAAGAGAGTATGCATTTCAAGAAGAAAACGGGTTCAATGAAACAGAAATTGATGGAATGTCTGGATTTGTTTTTTCTAATCGTTTTGGAAATGTACATAATCCACAGGCTATCAATAGAGCAATTAAGCGTATATACGAAGCATATAATGTAGAAGAGGTGCTAAAAGCTGCCAAAGAAAAGAGAGAGCCGATTCTTATACCGCATTTTTCATGTCATCATTTGAGACATACTTTTTGTTCGAGGTTTTGTGAAAATGAGACAAATTTAAAGGTAATTCAGTCTATCATGGGACATGCAAATATTGAAACTACGATGGACATTTATGCAGAAGTTACAGAAACAAAAAAGCATGAGTCGATGCAGGAATTAGCAAAAAAATTAGATGTATTTTAGGAAAGAGTCTGATTTAGTTTTGCTGAGGAGGTACGACAAAATTTGTATAGTACGACAAGAGTACGACAAATTAAAGAGCCTTAATCAGTTCTAAAGGTTTAGAGAATAAATGATGAAAGGCTGTAAAGTGTTTTAATAAAGGGAATTAAATTGTATAAGATGTATGCAGTTAGAAATCCCGACAATGAAGTCACTGGACGCTGACAAGAAAGCTTCCAAGACTTCCGAAGCAGCTCCGGCAGAGGCTGAAAAAACAGTTGAGAAGATTGATTTTTCCAAAGTAAAAGTTGAGCCATTATTTGAAGAAATGGTTGATTTCGATACTTTCAGCAAGTCTGATTTCAGAGCTGTAAAGGTAAAAGCATGTGAAGCAGTTAAGAAATCCAAGAAGCTGTTACAGTTCACTCTGGATGACGGAACAGGCACAGATCGTACGATTTTAAGCGGTATTCATGCTTATTACGAGCCGGAAGAACTGGTTGGAAAGACCTTAATTGCAATCACCAACCTGCCACCGAGAGCCATGATGGGAATTGAATCTTGTGGAATGCTTCTCAGTGCAATTCATGAGGAAGAGGGCGAAGAAAAACTTCATCTTCTGATGGTTGATAACCACATTCCGGCTGGTGCAAAGCTGTACTAAAATTAAATATTAAATGTCTAAAACCATGATGTCAGACCGCATTTGACAACAATTTGACAACAAAATTTGGGATAATAATGAATCGTTATGAAGCATGACGAATTTCAGGTGAAAGGACACAGGTTTGGCAATGAAGTAAGAGCACTTCTTAGAGTTAATCTAAGAGGTGCTTTTTTGCGTTGCATATCAAAGAGGCGCCAGTGGCGCGTCTGATGATTCGGCCCTGGAAAGTTATATCCCGGCAGTCAGCTTCTGTAAAACAGCAAATCTAATTTTGGAGGAAAACATCATGGGTAAAAGTTATAAACCAATTACAAGTATGAAGGAAGTACCAGAGCAGCTTAGAAAATTACGCCGACAGTATCTGCGTTATCAACAGGCAGAGATTATTTACAGCATTTCTCATAAGAAACTTTTTGAACTCGCCAGTGATGCAGGTGCAATTTACAGAATAGATGGAACCGTATTGATTAACCGGGATATTTTTGATGACTATCTGGAGCGTTTTCATGAACCGGCAACAGGAAATGATAAGGAGAAGAAGACGGATGAGCGGTAATGTATGGATGTTTTCAGATGAAATCGATGATGAAGATCTGGAATTTATGCGCCATGATTACGTGACCTATAACATGGCGTGCGAATACTACAGACTGGGAATCAAACCCGTTGTCCGTATGGCACATGAAGCAGGGGCAGTATATAA
>NZ_JBCOME010000046.1:20823-36295 GCF_040924365.1 Ruminococcus sp. 1001136sp1_2201st1_G3_2201SCRN_220225
GATTATTACCTGCCAGTGCTATCATTACCGGAAGAAACCAGACCGATTGGGTACTGGGGAATGCTTCGAAAAGAATATATGAAAAACTATAAATCAGGTATGTATTCTTATCTTCTGTTGACTGGGAAATTGGACAGCTATCTGGCAGATCTGAATGAACAGGCACAGGAACGGTATGAATTGATTGAGGCACAAATACGAAGTGCGGAGGGAGTTACAGAGGAATTAAAAGCATGTAATCCTATGGAGTGGGTGCGACAGTGTAATAATGTCGAGAATCGTGTGCAGGAAATTGTATTGAGTGAATTGGTATATGTATAGGAGGAGCGTATGAGATACAGGATTGAATATGCTGATGGAAAATGTTGCAATTTCGCAAACAGCAGAAAAGATTTACTGGATTGGTTGAAACTTCTGAAAGATGAACAGATTGTTGATATCCGTAAAATCTATAAAAGCGGTGTTACAGATTCAGTTCTGGATAGTTACCGAAGATATTTAAAATAGTGAAGGGGTAGATGAAGATGTTGAAGCATATATGAGCCAGCACCGTCATGATACAGACATACAGGAATTGAAAACATATTTTACAAGTGTGATAGACTGGATTTCTGGTGTATTTAGTGATGTGGAAAGTGAAATGCGTGGGATTGAGTGGGGAAGATTATTTGAAACTTATCATAACCAACCATATGATCCGGTGGAAGCAGGAAGCGGCACATAAGGAAGCACCGAAAGTAAGAGAAGATAAAGCCAGATAGATGTGAGGACGTGGGAGAAATCCTGCGTCCTTTTTTAATGCGGATAAATATGATAGATGGTAAATAGTGTGTTGTTATTACTCGGTCAACCGACTATGATATATAGTGAATATTTTGTAGAAGATAGAATGTCTGGTGACAGATGAAAAGCAGCATAAAGAATAGCGGTGAAATTCAAACAAAGGAACCTTACATCAAATGTAAGTGGTGTATTTATGCTTTGTGTAGTAAAATTTTAATTGTAAAAAAGTATGAACAAAAAAGAGGTGTTAAGAATGGATTATACAAAAAAACTTTTAGAAGTACGCGACCTGCACAAAGCATATTCCAAAGAGGGCGTTCCCACAAAAGCACTAAACGGAATTACCTTTGATGTTCTAAGTGGCGAATATTTGGGAATTATGGGAGCCAGCGGTTCCGGGAAAACAACATTATTAAATTGTATTGCTACGGTCATTAAACCTACCTCTGGACAAATTTTGCTCTCCGGGGCGAATATAAGTGCCTTTGACGGTGCTAAGTTAGCGGAATACCGTGGAAATAGAATTGGTTATCTGTTTCAAGACTTTGCTTTGCTTGATAATTTGACAGGCAGAGAAAATATTCTGTTGCCCTTATCCATTCACAATATAGATAGTTCCATAGCCGAAAAGCACCTAAATGATATAGCCGGATTTCTTGGAATTACTGATGTTCTTTCAAAGTTTCCGGCGCAAATGTCCGGCGGTCAAAAGCAGCGTGTAGCCGCAGCCCGTAGTTTGATTTCTAATCCAGATATTATTTTGGCTGATGAGCCGACAGGCGCATTAGACACAAAAGCTGCACGGTTGCTTATGGAAAAATTACAGGAAGTCAACCAAGTGCAAGGACGTACCATTTTAATGGTTACGCATGACCCTAACGCAGCAAGTTTCTGTTCCCGCATTTTGTTCATACAGGACGGCGTTATTTTCCATGAATTGCGTCGCAAAGTTCCGACAGAAACACGGGAAGAATTTTATGCGCGCATATTACAGGTAATGGCGCAAATGGGAGGAGGGAGCGCAAATGTTCTTTAACCTTGCATGGAGAAATTCCAAACGTAGCCGCAATGAAAATCTGATTTACTTTCTGACAATGGTAACGGCGGTAGCGGCATTTTACATTGTGCTTTCTCTCGGAGCGCAGGACGTTATACGCTTTTTAAGCAGCCTTGAAAGCGATGCCGTGGAACGGCTGCTTACAAACCTTTTACCTACTGTCTATGTTTGTGCATTATTATTTGTATTTTTCCTTGTAGTATTTGCAAATAAGTATCAGCTCGAATGTCGCAGCCGGGAACTAGGATTATATTTGATGTTTGGTATGACAAAGACCCGATTATTTACGCAAATTATGACGGAGGGGCTTATCACTTCACTTGTCGCCCTCTTGGGTGGACTTATCTGCGGTGGTTTTCTATCCGAAGTTATCAGCCTTGCAACGGCACGTTTAGTCGGACACGGTGTTATTGCACATCAATCAAGTTTTTCATTAAGCGCAGTTTTCTTTACGATATTGGGATTTTTAATCATCCAATGTGTGGCGTTGTTTATACTATGCGGAAAATTGTTTAAGAAAGAAGTCCACCAACTGCTTTATGGAGAAATGGGAAAAAAACAACACACGGGCAGCACACACGGAAGTTTGCTATCCCTTGTAATTGGTACGGCAGTTTTACTTGTTGCATACTGGGTTGTCATAGAACACTTCATGACTGGCGGTGGTGTAATGCTGCTTGTTGCTGTCCTGCTTGGAATTGTTGGAACAATTCTTTTTATCCGAGGCATTGCCCGGCTTTTAAGTATAGTAGCTGCTTCTAACAAACGGAAAGCGACAAATGGACTTTATGTATTTACTTTGCGACAGCTTCACGAGAATGTTGTTTATAAATATATTTCAATTAGTGTTGCGTCTATTCTGATGATGCTTACCATTATGTTTATTGCAAATGGTTCTGCAACTATTATGTCGCATGGGAATGAATTAACAAGAACTTCTGCTGTTTATGATTTTACAGTAATGGGCGAAGAACAGAATGTTGAGCAATACCTTTCCGACGACCAAATGCGAGTTTATGTAGCTAATCTTAACCGTATGGAAACAGGGAACATGAAACGTCCTGCTTCCGGGGAAATGAAATCCTTTGTTGACTGGTCTGTATTAAGAAAAGAGATTGTTCAAAACTTGCCAGAGGGTGTAATAGACCCTGCGACACAAGAAGCTGCCAGTTACGAATTTGGTTCACATCAACCCGCAGCCCTTAATCTGCTTGGATTTATTGATACGGGGAGTGTTTCTCCTTATATGCTCCCAGTTTCATCATATAATCGCCTGTTGGAAGCCGCAGGAGAAAAGCAAATAAATCTTGAAAATGACGAAGCTGTTTTTTACCTCAACCCGGACTTTTTAGAAGATGAACAGGAAGATACCGTTGCTCTGTTAGACAGGATTGCAGAGAACGCACAGACAAGCGGTAATGCGTTGATTTCCATTGACAAAAAGTCAGTTACACTTGTTCCGTCTGTACCGATGAAAGGACTTACTGCTGATGAAAATGTTAAAATTGTAACCGCATTGATTGTTTCCGACGAGATATATCATAACTATGTAGACCCGGACACCTGTTCTGTATATTGGAATTTCTGTATTCCGAATGAGATTGTAGAAGCAAACGGACTGATGCTGTCCGTTATGGAAGCACGCGATTTGCTGAAGCCGTCCGGTCTGTATTACGAAAGCTATCTTGATAATTTCGGGCGGCAACTATTTTATCTTATCTCCGGGAGTTACATGACTTTATATATGGGCTTTATGCTATTGATTATCGCGTGTGCATTGCTTGCTTTGCAATTCTTAACACAAATGCAATCGACAAAATCAAGATATTTGACACTCTCAATTTTGGGTGCGAGGCGAGAACAGATAAAACGGTCAATTTATAAACAAGTTTTATGGTATTTTCTACTCCCCCTAATGTTGGCTTGTATAAGTGGTACGGTTGGTCTTTATGCAATGCAGCAGCATTTATACTCTGACAGCACAAGGATCGGGCAATCTTATCCGTTGTTGATTATTATGGCATTTACTGTCGTTCTTATTATGGCAATTTACGGTGTGGCTGTTGCGCGGACAGCTACACGGGAAATCGGAAAAATAAATTACAAGCCTAATTCATAACAGGCTTACGTGAAAGGAGGTGGTCGTATTGGCACGAATTATGGTAGTTGAAGATGATGTTTATATGCGGGAAGAACTGACGGATTTATTGAGAAAGTCGGGGTATGAAACAGCCTCGTTATTTGATTTTGAAAACGCAATACCGGAAATTACAGAGTATTCCCCCGATTTGGTTTTACTCGACATAAATCTTCCATTTCATTCCGGCTTTGAAATCTGCAAAGAATTAAAAGCAAAGCAGCTTGGAACAGTGTTGGTATTGACAGCAAGAGATAAATTGCAGGACGAACTTCACGCATTAGGATTGGGAGCTGATGACTACTTAACAAAGCCGTGTAATATAGAGCGCCTGCTTGCCCGCATTAAAAATTTATTACGACGCAAAGAGGAACAGATACGGCAAGGCTTACTGGACGGGAACGGATTTTTACTTGACCCAAACACCTTTACAATTTATGTGGGGAAGAGTTCTTCCCTCATGCCACCCAATGAGGGAAAAATATTGCTTGCGCTTTTGAAGAAAAGCCCTAATCTTGTTACCAAACATGAGCTGTGCAACGTGCTTTGGGGAACGGAAGAATGCATTGACGAAAATGCGCTGCAAGTAACTTTTACGCGATTGAGGAAAACGCTCCGTGAATTTGGTCTTGAAGAACGGATAGAAACAGTACGCGGACAAGGCTACCGCTTGAAAGAGCAGGTGCGATTATGAAGAAGCTAAAAATATTTTTAACCTATATTTCCTCTAATCGTGTATGGATTATCACACTTGCCTGTTTGGACGTATTCTTTATATTCCTTGCCTGGCTGGCTAATCCAGATTATTTTATCAATTATGTTGCATTGATCATTTTCGTATCATTTGCCACACTTGCTATCCCGCTTGCTATATCAATCAGAAAACGCAACAAGACAGACGCTATTTTTCGGCGTTTCCTATTGGAGCCAGACGATACCAACGAATACTTACTGTGTGAAGCTGTTCCCGCAGTATTACGCCCTTATATCTGTGAATTGGGGCAGCATTTGAGGACGCAGCAGGAATATATCAACGAACAGAAAATTACAGTTACAGATTATCAACACTACATTGAAAATTGGGTACATGAAATCAAAAAGCCGCTATCCCTTATGACCTTGCTACTGGACAATCGAAAAGATGAAATGTCCCCTTTGGTTCATACCCGTATGCTGTATGTACGCGACCATACCCGACAGGATATAGAACAAATTCTATACTTTTCAAGGCTTGGGGCTACTCATAAGGATTACTTTTTTGAGCCGCTTTCAATTCTTGAAATTTGTCGTGAAGCAGTTGAAGATAATTTAACGCTTCTTGAAGAAGCTGGATTTTCTGTTGAATATACCGAAAACGATGCTCAAGTGATTTCTGACAAAAAAGGTTTGATGTTCATTTTAGGACAGATAATCAGCAATAGTGTGAAATATACGGGGAACAATCCTGCTCCTCGACTTCTCTTTTCCATTGCTGATAGTGCGGATAATGAACAGATTTCTTTATCTATGAAAGACAACGGCACAAGCATACCGTTGTCTGACTTACCTTTTGTTTTCGACAAGGGGTTTACTGGAGATACGGGCAGTTACCTTAGTCGTTCTACGGGTATGGGGTTATACCTTGTTCAGAAAATGGCAACTGACCTGTCTATCACGGTGGAGCTAAAAAACAATTCTTGCGGTGGAACAACTGTAACCTTGACGTTCCCGAAAGTGGAGCGTCCATTTGGGAGGTAATGAAATGCAGTTACAAAACGAAACAATAAAAGAGCGCACACCAATAAAAGGCTTGCTCATTGATTGGTTGATTATATTTGGAACATATCTTTTTATCCGTGTATTCTTCGCCCTCTTTGGGCTTCATCAGAATATTGTCATTTTGGGCTGTTGCCTTGCGGTATTGCCATATCTTTTGGGGGCAGTATATTTACAGAAATCCCACAAGCAATGTCCATTATGGCTTTCTGCATCGGCTATTTTAATACCGTCCATTGTTGAAAAAATAGCGATATATTTATTTGGTGCGTACTTATACAATTTAAGCCCGATAAATGTTTTAGGAGTTATGGAAGCGATTAAGAGTAACGCATCATACACAAACTTCATTAAAAATCAATCAGCACAGAATTTAATCAATCTATCATATTTGAATTGGACATACATTCTATGCAGTATAGCTATTTCTGTTTTGGTTATCTTGCTTTTAAATCAGACAAAACAGAAAAGTAATAAAGGATAAAGAGAACTTTATGAAAGTGACATAGTATAAAACATCTGCCACTCGACGGCAAAAGAAAAAAAAACGTCGCACAGCAAATATATAGGGTTAATTGTGAGATGAAAATATGAGAAATTAGCTGTATTTGATATATCTGAATCCGGCAGAGAGATTGGAGAAAAGTTGATACTTTTGCTTGATGAAAGACAACGGAAAGAACTTGCACAGTATTCGCCATATATTGCAATACCAAAGGTGTCTTCGCAAAACAGAAGATATATTCCGATGGATTATCTTGAAGGAGAAATAATTCCAGGCGATAAACTTTTTACAATGCCGTCAGCCACAAGTTACGAGTTTGGAATACTAATGTCCAATGTTCATATGGCATGGACCAGAGCAGTATGTGGTCGACTAAAGAGTGATTATAGTTATTCTAATATGATTGTTTATAATAATTTCCCTTGGCCTTCTCCAACAAATGATCAAAAGGAAAAGATAAGAAAAACGGCACAGGCTATCTTGAATGCTAGAGCACTTTATACAGATAGCAATCTTGCAGATCTTTATGATCCTTTGACAATGCCAACAGAATTACTGAAAGCACATAAAGCAAATAACAGAGCAGTGATGCATGCTTATGGATTTAGCATTAAAATGTCAGAAGCAGACTGTGTTGCTGAATTAATGAGAATGTATCAGAAATTGACAAAAGAAAAATAATGATTACCCCAAAGGGCATTAACCATAAGTGGTTAGTGCCTATTTTTTTGCTTTTTTTCAAAATCATCTGACTTTATACATTCTGCCACATGTGATTAGTGGAAAAATGATTTTTCAAGAAAATCCATGTCCTCACGTTCTCTGGAATATGCAACTAGCGAAGAAGTATTTCATTTATGTACAAAAAACTTGCAAAAAGGGGTTGGTAAATACCATTTCCAACGCTTTATAGGTAGAGGAATAATTATTTTTCAAAATTTCCCAAAATCATGTCCGATTTTGTCGCTCCCAATACAGAGTATATGAAGGGACTAACGAAAGTAAAAGAAAAAATGATAAAAATGTAAAAAAATATCACGAATCTTTTGCATCTTGCAAAGTCATTTGACTTTAGTAATTAGAGGACGTTTTGGAATGTTCCTTTGTTGAACCTTGACAATTGATAAGTGCACCCTGAAAGCCTACCAGGAGTTCTGCCATGACCTTTCTTTTTCTGAAAGCAAGCGGAATCATAATGACACTCCCGATGATGGGCGGTTGATCAAAGCCTTATGATCAGTGACCTGTGTATGCAGGCAGAGGCAGTCTGAGACGGCTGCAGGTGACAGGGAAACGCACAATAGACCGCTGATGCAACAAGTAACTAATAACAATGATTAAAGGGTATCATGCCCGGAAAGGACGTAAAAACTATGAATAGAGTGATTTTAATGGGAAGACTGACAAAGAATCCGGAGATCAAATATGCCGGAAAAGATAATGATATGGCAGTAGCAAGATATACACTGGCAGTGAACAGAAAATATAAACGTGATGGTGAACAGGAAGCGGATTTTATTTCGTGTGTAACATTTGGTAAGAGTGCAGAGTTTGCACAGAAATATCTTCACAAGGGAATGCGGATTGTGATCGGTGGTCGCATCAGCACTGGCAGTTATAAGGATAAGGATGGAAAGACGATTTATACCACAGATGTGATTGTGGAAGAACATGAATTTGCCCAGAACAAGGACAGCGGTGCTGGAGCAGATTCATCAGAAACTCCGAAAACAGATAAAGACGGATTTATGGAAGCGAAGGATGGAGAAAATCCGTTTGACTAATAAAAGCAGAAATCTGTCTAATAAAAATGTGGAGGTTATTTATGAGTGTAAGTTATAACAGATTGTGGAAACAGCTCATTGATAAAAATATGAAGCGAATAGAAATGCAACACCTCACCGGGATTAGTGCAAATATCCTTGCCCGGATGGGAAAAAATCAATATGTATCAATGGAAACAGTCGAGAAAATTTGTAAGAAAATGGATTGTACTATTGACGAGATGATGGAATTTATAGATTAAAGATAGCAAGCCGGATACGGCATAATTCTCTTAGCAAAGCTAAGAGCGCACTTCTATACAGGCAATTACATCTGCCTGTATCGTGCGACCTGCGGTGCCATTCCTGACTTTGAAGAATTTCAATCCGGGAATATAGCGAAATCATAGATTTCGTACAAGGGGATAATTTCCCCTTGCGGCAAGAAGCCTATCCTATTGTAATAACTAATCTATTTTAAAATTGCGGAGGTCAGTATTTCTTTATTGTGAAACAACGACCTCTGTTTTTTATATCCAGGAATCGGCATTTATGAGAAGACCGGTTCTTTTTGTTTACAGAAAAAGGAGGACAGGAAAGTGAGCAGAGCAAAAAATCCGAAATATGAATCCATGTCATTGGAAGAACTGAGAGCCAACATGGAAAAAAGTAAAAAGGAACTGGAACATGCGATCCACAATAAAAATATTCTTGAACAGAGGAAAAGGATAGTGGAGCGAAAGGAACGTTCCCACAGATTGATCGTTAAAGGAGCAGAGTTTGAAAAAGCATTTCCATTATCCAGAGATTTGGAACAGGAAGAAGTTCAGGATGTTATGGAACAGTTGCAGAACAGTAGTTACAACAAGAGTATTGTGCGACAGGTTTACATAGCAGCCTTACACAAAGAGCAACAGCAGATTGCAGAAGCAGTTGAAAGAGCAGAAAAAGGAGATGACAGTTAATGGCATTGTATCATTTTTCGGTAAAGCAGGTGTCCAGAGGAAAAGGTCAGACAGTGGTTAATTCCGCAGCGTATATTTCGGGGCAGAAGCTTTATAACGATTATTATGGACAGACGCATGACTATACAAAAAAGTCTGGAGTAGTTTTCACAGAAATTCTGACGCCGGAATATGTGCCGGAACGTCTGACTGATCGGGAAACACTCTGGAATGAGGTAGAAAAGGTGGAGAAAAGTAAACGGGCACAGTTAGCTTATTCTTTTGATATTGCTTTGCAAAATGAACTGACGCTAGATGAAAATATAGAACTGGCAAGAGCGTTTTGCCGGGAGCAGTTCGTAGCACATGGCATGATTGTAGATCTGGCAGTTCATGAGGGAAAATCAAAGAATGAGGATGAACCAGATAATCCACATTTTCATGTACTTGCTCCAATCCGTCCTTTTACAGAAGATGGAAGATGGGGCAACAAGCAGAAACGGGAATATGTTCTGGATGAAGATGGAAACCGGATAAAAGATGCTAAAGGGAAGGATATATTCAATGCTGTTTCCACTACCGGGTGGAATGATCCGGAGCTTTTAAAGGAATGGAGAAGAGCGTGGACGGAGAAAGTAAATGAAAAATTCCGGGAGTGCCACATGGCAGCCAGAATTGATCACCGTTCTTACAAAGAGCAGGGAATTGACTTGATTCCGACCATACATGAGGGATATGAAGTTCGGGCGATGGAGAAAAAGGGGATTAAAACAATCATCGGGGAACTGAACAGAGCTATTCGACAGTTCAATCAGATGTTTATTTCTTTGAAAGAATCCATTCAGTGGATGAAGACAGCTTATGAAGAAATGAAGGTAGAACTGGATCGCAGACAGAACCCTACACTTCTGGAAAGCCTGCAAGATTATTATGATAAAAAGACACAGGGCAGACTACCGCTCCCAAATTTCTATGCGGAGATGAAACGGAGAGGGAAGAATCTCTCCAACTTACAGGAGTTTGCAAAGTCTATCAATTATCTTCAGACACATCAGATAGAGACAATGGATGACTTGAAGGAACGGATTGATGAACTGAATGGTGTTGTATCAGTCAGTAAAAAAGAGATTTCCGAAAAGCGAGATCAGTTAAAGAAACTGGAAAATCTACAAAAGATGGCAGAAGTAATAAAGATAAACCAGCCATTGATTGATGAATATAACCGTTTCTATTTTCAGAAAAGAAGGGAGAAATATTACCAGCAGCATAAGAAAGAAATCAATTACTATCGCAAATGTGAACGGGAGCTGAAACAGCATCTGGATAAAAATGGAAAAGTGCCAACTGCCAGATGGAAACGGGAAAAAGAAGAACTCCGGACAGCGATCGAAGAGCTGAAAGCAGATAAGCAGCCATATCAAGATGAGTTGGCTTTTGTGAAAAAAGTACAGACCTGTGCAGATATTGCCAGACGTGACCGGGAAATGGCAGAAGCAGATACTTCCGGGCGTTCAGAAGAAAAAAGCGAGAAGCAGACAAAGTTCCCAGCATTTCACGCAGCTCAGACGGAAGATATTTTTGAAGAAAGCGGTAAAGCAGAGCAACAGCCGGTGAATCAGCAGGAGAAGAAGCCAGAAAAGAAGACTTCTCTTCTGAGAAAATTGGATGAAAAGAAGAAAGAGTGTGCAGAGCGTGATGCAAAACAACAGGCAGTGAGGGAAAAACGGAACCATGAGATGAGTTTATAACAGTCTGTCAACAGGACAGATAGGAAAGGATGATGAAAATGCAGTATACAGAAGAACAGATTGCAAGAGCAAACCAGACCGATCTTGTTTCTTTCCTGAACGAACAGGGAGAACAGTTGGTAAAAAGTGGCAGAGAATACCGTTGGAAAAAGCATGACAGTGTAACGATATCCGGAAACCGATGGTATCGGCATAGTCAGAGTAAAGGAGGTTATCCGGTAGATTTTGTAATGGAATTTTATTATGCAACATTCCCGGAAGCAGTGAAAATGCTGATCGGGGAAGAAGGCGAAGGCAGGCAGAAGTCCTGCCCCGCCCCGTCAAAAGACTTCCGATTACCGGAGAAAAATAAAGATAATGAAATGATTGTAAAGTATCTGACAGAAAGCAGAGAGCTTGAGAAAAATCTGGTGATGGAATGGATTGTCAGAGGAGATATTTACGAAGAAAAGAAGCATCATAATGTTGTATTTATCGGCAGAGATGCAGATGGTATTCCAAGATATGCACATTGCCGTGGAACTGGTGAAATGAAATATCGTGGAGATGTAGCCGGTTCTGATAAAGCTTTTGGATTTTGCCACAGAGGAACGGATAATCAGTTGTTTGTGTTTGAAGCAGCCATTGATCTGCTCTCTTTTATTCAGTTGTTTCCCAAAGACTGGAAGAAACGCAGCTACCTGAGTCTGGGTGGAGTCTCCAGTGTGGCACTGATGACCTTTCTTTCTGAACGCCCTCAGATTACTTCTGTTTTCCTGTGCCTGGATAATGACCAGGCAGGGAATGAGGCTTGTGAGAAACTGGCAGGAGAAATCTCAGAAGGATACAGTGTAATTCGTCTGAAACCATCGCGAAAAGACTGGAATGAAATCCTCTGTGATAAAAATACTGACAGAAAGAAAGCAATCGCAGAAACAATCACAATAAAAGTACCAGAAGCAGAAGAACTGGTGCCGATGTTATGTTATGAAGATATTAAGCAGACCAGTGTGGAGTGGTTGTGGTTTCCTTATATTCCATTTGGAAAACTGACAATCATTCAGGGCAATCCGGGAGAAGGAAAAACTTATTTTGCAATGATGCTGACGGCAGCTTGTACCAATCGAAAGTTATTTCCTAATATGGAAGATATTGAACCGTTCAATGTAATTTATCAGACAGCAGAGGACGGTATGGGTGACACTATCAAGCCAAGACTGATAGAAGCAGGAGCAGATCTGAGCCGGGTTATGGTAATTGATGATACGGAAGAAGCATTAACCCTATCTGATGATCGAATTGAAAAAGCAGTCAGACAGAATCGAGTGCGGCTTGTAATCATTGATCCGGTACAGGCATTTATTGGAGCAGATGTGGATATGAACCGGGCAAATGAAGTGCGTCCGGTGTTCCGAAAACTGGGAATGATTGCCGAGAAGACCGGATGTGCCATTGTGCTGATCGGACATCTGAATAAATCTTCCGGAACACAGAGCACTTATCGAGGACTTGGTTCTATTGATATTATGGCAGCAGTGCGAAGCTTGATTTTCATCGGAAAAGTAAGAAAAGATCCAACCACAAGGGTGTTGATTCATGAAAAAAGCTCGCTAGCGCCACCAGGGGAGACAATGGCATTTAAACTGGGAGACGAAGAAGGATTTCGATGGGTGGGAGCTTATGAGATTTCCGCAGATGAATTGTTAGATGGAAAAGAAGGAAAAGCAACAGAAACAAAGCTGGAGCGAGGGAGAAAATTGATCAGGGAACTGCTTGCTGATAAAAAAGAAATTTCAATCAGGGAATTAGACGAAAAGGCAAAGGAGCAGGGAATATCCGGGAGGACAATGCGTGATGTGAGAAGCCGAATGAAGAATGAGTTGGAGTACCAAGTAAATGAAAAGCAGGAGAATAGTATTCGATTAAAAGAATGATGGGTGGCAGAGTCATCGAAGCAAATACAGATTTTTATAGATACCCTATCTGCCACCTGCCGTCTGCCGGTGCATGAATACTTTCAAGTATCAGGAGTAAGTAAAAGTAGATTGACAGATAATATAGAAAAGCGTATTATAATAATAAGAGGTGGGATTTCCCACACAAATGCTTGCGTAGGAGGTGTTGATAATGGAAGCAATGAAAGATTATGTTGCCCATCTGGATAACAAAAAAAGAATTACTCTCAGAGGAGCTGCTTATCAGTATTATAATGTAAAAGAATATGGAAATGGCTGCATTATTCTGGAACCTCGGGAACTGGCAGTGCCAGAGTGCATTTCAGCCAGAACTCTGGCAGATATGGATCGTGCAGTAAGCAATTTTAAAAGAGGCGATGTTTCCCAGGCTATTGACCTGTCAGATTTTTAAAAGGAATGAGAGATGAATTTTAATATACGAATGGGAATTCCTGAAATGCAGGAACTTTGGTTAGATCTGCAGGAGAAATATCGTTCCGGTAATATAAAAAAGAAGGAAGAACAGTTGTATAAAAAATGGGGAAAGGCTTTAAAGCTGTTGTCGGCTGATCCGGGTTATCCGAGTCTTCAAACCCATGAAATAGAGCCATTATCCAGACGTTACGGAATGAAAGTGTGGCAATCTTATCTGGAAAATAAAACCAGTGGCGCAATGAGAATGTACTGGGTTTATGGACCAGACCAGAAAGATATTACAATTATTGGATTGGAGCCACACCCGGAAGATAAGAAAAATGGCGCATACGACCGAATTTCACTGTCGGATTTGTAGAATAAAACTGAATATGGAACTTAACACGAGCAGTTAGTCTATGAAAAATAGGTTAGCTGCTTTTTTCATGCAGAAAAGGAGGTGCGGTGTATGGGATATGCACGTAAAGATGTAGAGAAAACAAAGAAAATAGCAAAGAAATTCGTCCGTTATCAGGAAGGGGCAGAGCTTTACAGCATTGGGCTGACGAAATTCCAGGAGCTGGCGAAAGAAGCCAAAGCAGTGTATAAGATTGACAAGGTTGCCCTTGTAAACTGTGAGATATTTGAAAAGTATCTGGAGACATTCCGGATTGCGTAGGGAAGAAAAAATTGTGGAAGGACGAAAAACAGGGATTGACTTTTTGTCATACGAAAACTATAATGAAGATGTGGAGGAATAAGAACAGATATGGCGAAGACAGGAAGACCAAAGTCGGAAAATGTAAAAAAGAAAGTATTGAGTATCCGGGTGGAAGATTCTATGTATAAGCGTATCTGCGATTATGCCGGAAAGCACAAAATGACTGTGACAGAAGTTGTCCTGCAGGGACTGGAAAGAATTTTGAACAGACCTGAATAACATGAAGTCCTTCCTTTATTGAAGGAGGATTTTATATGGCACAGACAAGAAAAGATCTGCGAGGCAGAGTCTTGCGGAAAGGTGAATCACAGAGACGTTCCGATGAGAGGTATGTATATACTTATACAGATCCCCTTGGAAGACGTAAGTATGTTTATGCACAAGACCTTGTAACGCTTCGAGAAAAAGAAGCACAGCTCATGAAAGACCAGATGGACGGTCTGGATATTTATGTTGCCGGAAAGGCTACAGTAAATTTTGTATTTGACCGCTACATGAGTCTCAAAAACAATCTGAAACCAACGACCAAGAGTAATTATCTTTATATGTATGACCGATTTATCCGGGATACATTTGGAAAGCGGAATATAGCAGAGATTAAGTATTCTGATGTGGTGCAGTTCTATAATCATTTGACCAAGAAGCAGGAACTGAAGATTAACACATTGGAAACCATTCATACGTTATTGCATCCAACTTTTCAACTGGCTGTAAGGGATGACATTATCAGAAAAAATCCTACGGATGGAGTCATGGCAGAATTAAAGAAAAACTTAGGCATGAAGACCGGTGTGAGACATGCACTGACGATTCCACAGCAGAGAGCATTTATGGAATATATTGCTGCGCATCCGATTTATTTTCACTGGTGGCCGATTTTTACGATTTTTCTTGGAACCGGGTGCCGGATTGGAGAAGTTTTAGGGCTTCGATGGGAAGACATTGATTACGAGAAGCGGATTATCAGCATCAATCATAATCTGACGTATTATCCGGTAGGAGAAGACCGGGCATCGGAAAATCACATTTCGACGCCGAAAACAGAAGCCGGAATGCGTACGATTCCCATGTTGGATACAGTGAAAGATGCTTTTGAAATGATCTGGGAAGAGCAGAAAGAAAATGGCTGGACAGATGCAGAGATTGACGGAATGACAGGCTTTGTTTTCTGTAACCGTTATGGAAATATAATGAATGCCCAGTCAGTCAATCGAGCAATCAAGAGAATCTCATCTGCTTATAACGCAACAGAAGAAATAGAGGCAAAAAAAGAGCATCGGGAGCCGGTGCTGTTGCCGGATTTTTCAGCGCACAGCTTGAGACACACATTTTGCACAAGGCTTTGTGAAAGAGAAACAAACCTGAAAATAATCCAGTCGATCATGGGGCATAAGGATATTCAGACCACTATGGATATCTATGCAGAAGCGACAGAGGAGAAAAAACAGGAAACATTTGAACATTTGGCTGCAACAATGGATGTATTTTAAGAAGGGCTTATGAACCCTTTCATCTGACAACAGAAATAACCAAATGACATCAAATTGACAACAGATATGATTTGACAATGATTCATCATGAATGGTGATGAAGAGAAGACAATTTAATAGAAATAGCACAGCGAAGCATCACGAAGGGTAATGAAGAAAAATCAAAAAAATTCCCGACAATGAAGACCCTCGGTGGTGTAAAATCCGAAAATGGTGTAAGT
>NZ_JBCOME010000047.1:0-8891 GCF_040924365.1 Ruminococcus sp. 1001136sp1_2201st1_G3_2201SCRN_220225
AACTACACGGCTCACTGGCGATTACCGTGACCGGACTTACACCGGCAAGTGTAGTCCAGCTTTGCTGGACACACGCAGAAAAAAAGCAGGCAACCTTTTTCAGATTTCCTGCTTGGTGTGCCGCTTTGTGGGCGGCGGGTATTTAGTTGTAAGAGTTTGGGGTTACTTTTTGACTTCCTTTGTGATTTCAGTTGTCTCTAACTGTACCCGATAAGTGCTTTCTTCTCCGTTCAAATTGGTTGTTTTCAATTCAAACCACAAATTATCAGTCAACTTATCAGCGTCACTATCTCTGAGAATGTCACCAGAAATTTGTCCAACATTTCCAGAAACATCTATTGTCTCACCTGTCTGATCATCAACACCATTAGAAAGCAGAGTTTCTTTTTCGCTTCCATTGATATAAATGGTCGTTGAGTATGTGGTAATATTAGCAAAATCGTCTGACATCACTTTCAAATCACCACCATAGCAAATTTCATCTTTGCCATCTAAAATAATTACACCATTCGACACAGAAATATATTCATTTTCTCCGCTAAATGAATATACCTTTAAGGACTGTTCTTCATTGCTTTCGGAGGAAGTGTTGCACCCTGCAAGCAGAACCGTACAAGCAAGCAACGATAGCATAACTGCCATTATCTTTTTCATAATATCACCATCCCATCAAATTTCAATTTTTCAGTTCTACAAGTTGGAAGTTGTCGCTATGAAATTTCTTTTTCATCATCTCTTGGTGATCGGACATAACATAACATTTCTTTTTCACAAGCACCAAATTTTGAGAAATTGAATTTCGCTTCTTTTAGTGTTATTCCATGATTAGAGTCGCTTGGTTCGTTATCAGAAGCAATAAACGGGTCATTCTCCCAAAAACAAACGGGGCAAATATACCCACAATCTTTATTTGCCGGAACATTATAGGTAAAATATCCGCAGCAAGGACATTGGTATTTTTTCATATAAACCTCCCGTTTAATCCTTGACCTCAAATTCCTGATTTATTGCTGACTTCATTATACTTTATTGCCTATCGAAAAGATAGCATATTTTATGAAACTTGTCGGCTGGGAACAGCTTGCAGCGCAAGGTGTCCCCAGATGGCAAGTCCACAAAAGGGTAGCTGGCGGCAGCCAGCGCAGGGGAAGCGTAGCGTCCCCTGTATGATTTGGAGCAGACCATGACTGCGGAAAATCACAGCCCTCCGGCGAGGAGCCTTCGGAGAACGCAATGCACCAACCTCTGGGTGGTGTATAATTGCGCCCTTAGTAAACTAAGGGGTTTCTGGCTTCTCCCGTTCCAGCAGTTTTTTCAATAGTTCCTGCGTGTCCTGTCTGTGAAAAATGAGTTTCAACAACAGCATGACATCATCATCTGTCAGGCGTTCCGGCTCTTGCAGAAAACTTTCCAGCATACCGCCACGGGTACAGAGCCGGTGCGTCCGTTCCTTTCGGGTAAGCTGCTTTAACTGGTACTGCAATGCCTTTTCATCATTGATGGCTTTCCGCAGTTTCTTTTCGCTTTTCTCCAGCTCCCAGTTTAGCTTTTCCAGCTTTGAGGTATCAGGCAAGGGCAGCGTCCTCCTTTCCCGGTATCAGCACATAAATCCTGTTTGGTTCTCCAACGCCCTGACGCACCCGCATGATAAGTCCGGCGATTTCCAGTTCATTCAGAGAACGCTTGACCGTCATGGGGCTGCGGGACAGGACTGCGGCAATGGCTGTGACAGGGAAGCAGACAAACAGGATTCCGTTCTCGTCCTCTTGCCCTTTGGAGAGCATAGCGTCCAGCATCCGGCAGTACATGACCTTTGCGGTGCTGCTAACTGGAAATCCTGTCAACGCTCTGGGAAATGGCATACATGGCGGCAATGGTGTGTCTATCGTCATAAATTCAAAATTCATTCGGTGTGTTCCTCCTTATTCTTTGCTCGTTTGGATAAATAACGGGGGCAGTCAATCACAACCGTCCGGAAGCTCTGCCTGCACCCATGCTGGCATTTCCGGCATAATTCGTTGTAAGTGACACGCCCCCGGTCATTGAGGTAAAAAGAAAGCTCCTGCTTCCTCTTTTTGCTCATTCTCGGCATATTGCGCTTCCTCCCGTTTTAGTGTATGGTTTCGGGGCGATTTTCGGCAAAATTACAGCCATAGAGCCCCCTAAAATCTCCCGAAGTATCAGCGATAGGGTAGACTATCCCCCTATCAGATTGTCGTGTTTCGGTATCATTTCGGTGTCAGTTCGCCAGTTCTCCCCGGTGTCGTTCCTCCCCTGAATCTCACAGCGGCGTATCGCTCCCTTTGGTATGCTCGTTTCGGTCAGGGTTCCTCCATATCCCTGCCAAAAGTCATGGCACTACATCGCCGGGGAAGCATATCCCACACAGGCTGGTCATTCGATTGGAATAATCCATCGATGAACTACCTGTATCATAGAACATTTTTGTGCCTCGTGCGGTATGTCCACAAAGTAGGAATTCGGGGTAAAAATCAGAAATTTCCACGATTGCGGAATTGATATGGTATAATCAATTCAACGGTTATAAATGCTGTCAGAAGGGGGAACTGCTTCAATGAACGGAGCTACTACAATACAGGAACGGCTAAAAGATTTACGATTAAACAAAGGATTAAAACTGGAAGAACTGGCAGAGCAAACGGGTATTTCAAAATCGGCTCTTGGCAGTTATGAAAAAGATGACTATAAGGAAATCAATCATGGCAACCTTATCCTGCTGGCAGATTTTTATGAGGTGTCCCTCGATTATCTCTTTTGCCGGACAGAGAACCGGGCGGAGATCAACACGCCATTAAGGGAGCTGCATTTGAGTGATGAGATGGTAGCACTTCTGAAAAGCGGTCGGATTAACAACCGTCTGCTGTGTGAACTTGCCACACATAAGGATTTTATCAAGTTTCTTGCAGACATTGAGATTTATGTGGACGGGATTGCCACCATGCAGATTCAAAACCTCAATGCACTTGTTGATACCGTCCGGCATGAAATCATTGAACGGTATCGCCCCGGCGAAGATGACCCCCATTTGAAAGTGCTGCAAGCCGCCCATATCAGTGATGATGAATATTTCAGTCACATGGTACGGGATGACCTCAATCTCATTATCCGGGATATTCGAGAAGCCCATAAAAAGGACAGCGAGAGTGCACCCCAGACCACCGTTGCCGATGAACTGAAAGAAAATCTGGAAGCGGTTGAAAATTTCAAGGGCAGCCGTGATGAAAAGCTGGTTGTCCTTTACTGTAAGCAGCTTGGTATCAACTATAAAAATCTGTCAGATGAAGAATTTCGCTGGCTGATTCGGATTCTCAAAAAGTCAAAGAAAATGGGAACGCCCATCAGCCAGAGGAAAAAACGATAAAGAAAAACCGCTGTTGCATGGTTTGTTGGCTTCCATGTAGCAGCGGTTTGTGCTGTGGTTATTCAGTTAAATTTTCAGAATGACAAGCTGGAATTTTATTTATGCTTTCTCATATCTTTTTCTATTGACTTTTGATCCTACGCCCCACAAAAAAATAAATATACGCCCTATCTATTCTATACGAACATTCACCAAACTCATTGTAAGTCCTTCGCCTGTTTCAACACTATACCATTTTCCCTTTTCAAGCTTAATCGTTTCACTTGCTCCAGAGGTAATATAAGGAATAGCATAATTTACCCCAGTTTTTACATCAATAAAAATCACTTCTGTATCTTTCGGACTACTTACTTTTACAGTTCCTGTGATTGATTGTATCTGTTCATTGCCAGAGAGTGTAAATGTGTGTGCCTTTATATATTCTCTATAACTAATTCCTGCCACTAAAATTGCAAAAACAACCAAAATTCCAATAATAATCTTTGTTTTCTTTTTCATACTATCACCTACCAATCCCGATTTGTCATAATCATTCTATCACACCGTTATGAATAAATTATCTCACGCAAAATAATTTCTTCTGCCCGGTTGTGAATGTTATTGCAACGCTGCACCCATTCCATTTGATGGGTACGCTTTAATTCTTCGGTCACGCCCTCGGCAGCTTTCATCTGTTCCATGATGGTGTCTAACCGTTCCTGTGCCTGTTCGTTCAGGTCTGTAAGATATGTCCATAGCTCTCCGGTCAATATCAATGTGTTCAATCTGGCTGGGTGGACTTCTCTTAAATATTCCCGGTGTAGCCGTCCATACTTTCCAATGGGGCGGTGTTCTTCCGGCAGCTTCAAATCCGGGATGTAGTAATCCCCAACAAGGATATAATCAATTCCGTTTTCTGTTATTCTTGGTTTCAATTCGCTCATGTTCCTTACCTCCTGTGGAAGCAGGCTCGTCTGGTACTAACTCAATCACATCGGTAATCTCACAATTCAGCGTTTCGCAGATACGGGCTAATGTGTCCATGCTGATGTGCTTTCCCTCTTTGCTCATGTTGGCAATCATATTCGTTGTCATACCGGCGGCAAGCCTTAAATCTTCTTTTCTCATATCACGCTCTAACAGTGTGTGCCAGAGTGGTTTATAGCTGATGTGCATATTGTTTTCCTGCCTTTCTATCCATACCACCGGGGCGGCTGCCCCGGCAGGAACTTTTCTCTTATTATTATAGCACCAATCTTGTGAAATCACAATTTATTCTTGTAACCTGCCGCTGATACCGTCTGGATTGTGCTTTTCCTTTCTTTTTGTTCCCTTTAATTAGCCATGAACTGCTTAATTCCCTGTGATTTTGCTTATGTGTGATAAAGAAGTAATAGAAGTGTAAAAAATTTTGCCGTTCCTATCCGGCACTTGCGCAGGGTGTCGGATAGGTCGGGCTTATTCTTCGGGCAAGTCAATCTTGCCGACAAAGCTATAATAAATATCAATGCGCTGGTGGCGTACTTCGTTCTCGTCATACTCACATTCATAGACAACGATTTTCTCCACCATTTCACGCAAGAGGGTGTGTGTCAGTTCCTCGATAGAAAGGTACTTGCGGACAACGTTCATAAACTTTTCAGCGTTTACCGTGGCTTCCTGTGCCTTGTCCAGTTCGCCCTGCAATGCGGCGGCTTTCTCCTTCAGTTCCCGCTGCTCGGCTTCGTAGTCTGCGGACATTTCCATAAAACGCTCGTCATTGATTTTCCCGTTTACATTGTCCTCATACAGACGTTTGATATAGCGGGAAAGTTCTGCAATGCGGCTCTGCACCTGTTCAAGCTGCTTCGTGGCTGCCGCCTGTTTCCGCTTGCCGCCCATTTCATTCTGCTGGATAAGCAGCTTCACGAACCGGGCTTCATGCTTCTGTGCATAGGCGGTCACTTTCCGCAGATTGTCCAGCACACCCGCCGTCAAAAGGTCGGTTCGGATGAAGTGCGCCGTACAGTCGGCGGTGCGCTTCTTATAGCTGCCGCAGATGTAGCAATCCTGCTTTCTCTTGTCGGTCTGATACCGCTGCTGGTACATCACATGACCGCAGTCGGCGCAGAACAGCAAGCCGGAGAACAAGCCCACATCATCGTAGCGGTTGGGGCGTTTGCGCTGCTTGCGTAACTCCTGCACCCGTTCCCATGTCTGCAAGTCGATGATTGGCTCATGGTGGTTCTCGAAAATCGCCTGTTTCTCAATGGGGTTGTCTATGCTGTGCTTCATCTTGTAGGACGGTTTTTCCGTCTTGAAGTTCACAAGACAGCCTGTGTATTCCCGGTTTTCCAACAGATGAACAACGGTATTGGTCGCCCACTTACATTCATAGCCGGGGTGGTAGCGGCGTATGCTGCCTGTGCGCTGGTATTCCAGCGTTCCCGGCGTGGGGATTTCCTGCTCGGTCAGCATACGGGCTATCTTGGTCGGACCGTTCCCGGCAAGGCAAAGCTGGTAAATCTGCTTGACTACCGGGGCGGCTTCCTCGTCAATGATGAAATTTTCGTCCTCGTCCATGAGGTAGCCGTACACGGGCTTGCTGGTAACAGGCTTACCGCTCATGCCTTTTGCTTTCTTAACTGCCTTGATTTTTTTGCTCGTATCTCTCACCATCCATTCGTTGAAAAGATTACGCAGCGGGGTAAAATCGTTGTCGCCCATTGCGCTGTCCACTCCGTCATTGATAGCGATGAAGCGGACACCTTTCTGTGGGAAAATCATTTCCGTGTACATTCCCACTTGCAGGTAGTTTCGCCCTAACCTCGACATATCCTTTACGATAACTGTCCCGACTTTTCCGGCTTCAATGTCCGCAAGCATGGCTTGAAAACCGGGTCTTTGAAAGTTCGCACCAGAATAACCGTCGTCCGTGTACCAGCGCAGATTGGAAAAGCCGTTCTGCTTTGCATAGGTTTCAAGGATACGCTTCTGATTGGAAATGGAATTGCTCTCGCCTTGCAGCTCGTCCTCATGGGAAAGTCTTGGGTAAAGGGCGGTAATTGGTTGTTGGTTGGTCTGTCTTAACATAAAATCCTCCGTTTCCGACAGCCAGCCCCACTATTCCGTACCTTGATTGTACCACATGGGGCGGCGGTCTGTATAGCGGCAAAAGCGTCAAATCTGCTTCTTTATGGTCGGTCAAATCGCCGTTTTTTGTGTAGCAGCTTCCGCTTCCAGCACTTTCATCATCTTGTCGGCTGCGGTGTCGGTTGCACCCTGCTTGAAGAAGCCGGAAACGGTAAGGACGGAGTTGCCCATGCGGATTTCCGTTACACAGTCCGGGCGGCGGTCTGTTTTGGTGGTGCTTGTCTGTTTCGTTTCTGTCATAGGCTCTCCTTTCGCTGCTTCATCAGTTGCTTTAAGCGTTCCAGCTTTTCCTGTGCGGTTTCCTTTCGGAAGTTGCTGCCCGTGAAGCGGACGGGGGCGCACATGGAAGTCAGCCTGTCATAGATACGGGCGTGGGGCGTGTCCTGCGGGTGCTGCAATTCCTCCAGCGTGAGGTTGGTCGTGGCGATCAGCGGCTTGTCGCTTCGGTAACGGCTGTCAATCACGCTGTAAACCTGTTCCAGCCCGTATTCTGTTCCTCGCTCCATACCAAAATCATCAAGTATCAGCAGGGGGTAGCTGCAAAGGCGGGAAATATATTCGTTCCTGCCATCAAAGCTGGCAGCAAGGTCATTGAGTATGGTTGCAAAGTTTGTCATACAGACGGCAACCTCTTTCTCCATAAGGGCGTTGGCGATACAGGCGGCAAGGTAGCTTTTTCCTGTCCCCACGCCGCCCCAAAACAGGTAGCCGATATTTTCAGCCTGCATGGTTTCCCAGCTCTCCACATAAAAGCGGGCGGTTTCGGTCTGCGGGTTTCTGCCGTTGTCATGCTCAAATGTCCAGTTCCGCATAGCAGGGTCGGTAAAGCCCCGGCGTTTCAAGTCCTCCACTTTTTCAAGGTGCTTCTGTCGGCTTTCGGCGGCTTGCTGCTTTTCACGGGCTGCCCGCTGGCAGTCGCAGTCTGTCGGGTGGCGGTCACGCCCGAAACAGGTCTTTCCCTCTGCAAAGTAGGCTTCTTTGGGCGTATGGCACTTGCCGCAGTATAAAAGCCCGTCCTCGCCTGTGTAGTCCTCCGCTTCGGCGGTAGTGGCTGTAATGTCCGTAATCATAGCTTCAATCTCGTTTTTCATAAGCTCTCGCCCTCCTTGCATGAATAATCGGGTATACCCTGTTTCGGGGCAGCCTTGCCTTTGGCAGCGTCTTCCTGCGCCCACTTGTAAATGGTGGCTGCATGGCTGTGGTACTGCTTCCCAGTGGAAGCGATATGGCAGGAAAGCCGGTCAATATAATACTCCCACTTGTCGGGCAGCTCTGTTTTCAGCCCGGAAAGCTCTGTATCGGTCAGTATCACATTGTTGTATCTGCCATAAGCGGCAGGGGTGGGGTGTCCCGTTTCTCCCTCTCTCTCTTTTTCTATCTCTATCTCTTTCTCTAACTCTATCTCTATCTCTGGTGGACGAATGTCGGACAAATGTCCGCCTTTTGTCCGGGGCGGTAAAAGTGCTTTGTTTTCCAGCCTTGCAGCCCGTTTTCGCTCGGCTTCGGTAGAGGACTGTCCTATCATCAGCTCAATGTCGGTCATATAGAAAGCCCCGCTGTCAAGCTGCTCCACAAGTCCCAACTGCCGGAAAATCTCTAAAGCCCTCTCAACCGTCCCTATCTGGTGGCGGGTCAGTGTCGCTATCATCTGCGCTGTGTAGGGGATATGCTCGTCAAGCTGCAACTTCCCGCCGTTTTTCAGCGATTTTAAGTACAGCTTCAAGAGGATATTGGAATATAAAATTCCGTCTTTCATATCTTCCAGCAGCACAATGGAGTCGCTGTCAAAAAAGTTCTCTTTCAGCTTGAGGTAGTAATACTTGCGGTTATCTGCCATTGTCCCTGTCCTCCTTTTTCCGGCGTTTGGAGTAGTAGCGGGGGCAGAGTATGATAACCGCCCGGAAGCTCTGCTTGCAGCTATGGGTACAGCCCCGGCAGAGGTCGTTGTATGTGATACGGTCGCAGGTGGTATTTCCGACTTTCACTTGCCGCAGGAAAAAAGACCATTCCAGCCGCCGTTTCTTGCTCATTCTTGGCATGGGTGCGCTCCTTTCTGCCGTTTCCGCTGGTGTGGCGGTATCGGCGGTAATTCTGTATCATCTCGGTATCATTTTCGGGGTTTTTCTGCCCTGTAAGCCCGTTAAAAAATCCTTTGGTATTGGGGATAGGGTACGGGGCAGCCCCCTTGTTCTGTATGGGTTCGGGTACATTTTGGGGTGGTTTTTATCGCTCCTGTTCCTGCCTTTTCACAGGCTTGCGCTCCCGGCGTAAAATCTGGTCGATATTGCCCTTGACGGTCTGTAAGCGGCGGTATTCCTCCCGTTTTGCCCGGTAATCGTTGTAGCCGCTGTTTTTCTCTTTGATAAGGGTTTCAATCTCTGCTTGCAGGGCTTTATAG
>NZ_JBCOME010000047.1:9045-35922 GCF_040924365.1 Ruminococcus sp. 1001136sp1_2201st1_G3_2201SCRN_220225
GTCTTGGAATAGGCAAGCACCTGTCGTTGCAGCTCCTTTTTCCCGTTCAGCGTCTTTTCCACCTGCTTCAGCTCTGCAAGGCTTTCCTGCATGGCGGCATAGGCGGCAGAACAGGCTTCGTCCAGTTCCTCCGGGGAAGAAAAGCCGTACTGCTGGTAGGCAGTAACGGTAGCCGCCATCTGCTTTAGGTTGTGCTTTGCCGCCCAGCGGTCATAACCCACGCCCTTGCCCTCGGCTCGCTTGGCTTCCCGGTCAACCATGCGCTGCAAGATGTTGTCTGCCGGGGTGGTTTTTGCGGCTTTTTCCTCCTGCAAGCGTCCCTTTTGGGTGTGTGGGTATTCCGGTATGGCTTTGGTCTGTTCGGCGGCTCTGCGGGCGTTCTGTGTAAGCAGGGCAAGGACAGTAGCCTTGTCAAAATCGTCCCCCAGCTTCCGGGCTGTGATAGGCTTTGTCCTGTCCGGCGTGAGGTAGGAAAGCCGCCCCCGGCTCTCCTTGACAGTCACACCCTCCCGCAGCAAAAGGGAAGAAAACTCGTCAAAGCTGGTAGCTTGGGAAAGTGCCTGCCGTATCGTCCGGCGCAGCTTCGCCTTGTCCGTTTCAAACTTGGTGGGCTTGGTCGGCTGTCCGGCGGCTTCACTGGCGGCGTTCTCTTTATCAAGGGCAAGCTGCCCTTTCTTTGCCGCCCAGTATTCCCGTTCCGTTATCCGTTCCTTGCTGCCGTTCAAGAGGTCGATTTGGTAAAGCCCCTCCCGGTGGCACATCTCCATGACTTCACTCTTGAAATATTCCATAGCGGCGTTGGTGCAGCGGTGCTTGCAGCCCTCCCGTGTATCGGCTGGTCTGTCCATGTAGGGCAGAAGCGGGACTTCATAAATCCGCAGGGAGTTGATGACGATATGCACATGGATATTGCCGCTGTGGTTATGCCCGTCCGGGTGGGTGCAGATTAGGGCTTGGTGTCCGGGAAAATGCTCCTTGCAGAACTGCTCGCCCAGCTCCTGCGCCCAGTCTACGGTCAAGCCGTTGTCTGTCCCGTCCCGTGGGTCAAAGCTGATGATATAGTGGTGGCTTTTCACATCTTCCCGTTTTTGGTTTTTCTCATAGCGGAGATTGGCTCGCATACAGGCAACAGCGAAATCCTCGCCCTCGCAGTTGAGGGAAGAAATGCGGTAATCCTCCCTCGGTATCAGCCGCCCATTTTCATCAAGGGTGGGCTTCATGGTAAACTCGTCATGCTCAAATGTGAGGTAGGCTTCCGCTGCGCCATAGTCAGCATTTTTAGAGCTGATATGTTTGAATGTTGCCAACAGCGTCACCCACTTTCTGCAAGACTTCAAACTTTAGGGCAGCAAGGTCGGAAACCGCCGCCCGTACCTCCCCGGCAAGCTGCGGGTAGGGGCTGTGCCACTCGTTCAGCGTCCGGGCTATCTGGTTTAAGTTGCCGCCGATCCTGCCGTATTCGGCGGTTAGCTTCCCGACGGCGGCAAGCAGCTCGTCGTTGACGGGGGAAACGGTTATGGTGGGGCGTATGGCTGCCCCGGTTATGGCTTGCCGGATAAACTCGGCTTGGCTCATGTTGCAGGCAGAAAGCCTTTCCGCAAACTCGGCGTATTCTTCCTCGGTCATGCGTGTCTTGACTACCCGGCTGCGGTGCGGCGTGTTGTATCGTTTTCGCATGGTAAAACCTCCTTTCTGTGCGTGGTGTCCTCTCACTAATAGGAGAAAAACGGGGTGTGAAGCGGAACTGTTTTTGAAAAATCCGAAAAAATATTTTGAGGGATTTTTAAGCGGCGCAAGCCGCATAAGCAGGGTTTGGGGAAGGCACTCCCCAACAAGATTCCCGCAGGGGCAAAATGAGCGAAAAGCGAATTTTGGTACTGCGGTAGAATCTTGCTCTCCGTAACTGCAAACCCCGGCGCATATGGGGGCTTCTCATTTGCCGCTAATATAACGCTCGAAAAGGGCTTTGCTGCCCGCTGTAGGCGGTCTTTTTTCCTTTCCGCTAAAGATACATTTCAAAGACCGTCATCTACCCGCTGGACGGGGATTTTCTCAAATTTCCTTTTGCTCCTGTAATCCGGGCAACAGCTTTTTGGCAACTGGCGGGGTAGAGAATTTTTCTTTTCACTCACTACTGCAACCGGTAAGGGGCAAAATGGCCGGAAATAGAATAGAAAAAAGCAGTAAATCTTTTTCAAGACTTACTGCTTTCGATGGCCGCCGGTGGGCGGCAAGTATTCAGTTTTTATGGCTCGTCCGGCGGGTAGTCAAATTGGAATTTGAGCAGACAGGCAATCAACCGTTCTTTCACATAGTCCTCAACTTCGGCATTGACTTGCCCGTTCATTTTGGAAAAGTATCGGATATATCCGGCATAGTGGGAAAGAACTGCGTCCACGGCTTCCGGGTCGCCTTCATGGGCTTTGACAATGGTTTCATAGGGAAGTAGCCTACTCATGGCGGCTCACCTCCATTTCCTCCCGTAACCGCTGCAAGGCAAGTTGGATATGCCGCCCCGCTGTGCTGCGTGTTTGACCAAAGTACGCACCGATCACGCGCTGCGGTTGGTGCAGGAAATAGTAGCGGAAGATTTCTTCCTGCGCTTGTTCCGGCAAAGCCGAGAGTGCAGCGGCAAGGGTGACGTTGCAGAGCAGGACGGTCTGGCCGCAGACGATAAAGGGGTGTTCTTCGTCCGGCTCCGGCTCGGCAAACTGGACAAACTTCTCATTTGTCAGATAGTCAAGGGAAATTTCCCGTTCCCATTTCTGCCGCAGCCGTATGATTTTCCCGATGGCGGCATACCGAATAACGGCTTTACAAAAGGCGTTGTGCTTGCACCGGATATACTCTTGATAGGCTTCAATCTCGGTCATGGAAATTCCCCCTCTCTGAATAATAGTGCGGGGCGGCAGCACCCCTTGCTGTCGCCCCTTGATTGCCTACCAGCAAAGGCGGGCGGGGCTGTCAACTGCGGCGCGTATGCGCCGTTCATCTTAACCGTTGACTGGCTCGACTGGCTTTGCTATTTCGTTATGTTCATTCAGTTGTTGACAAAAGAAATGTAGATACCGAAACTGTCTGGAACATAGCTGATGCTTATCCACTTTTCTTCATTTGACAAAAGTGTTCCGATAGAAACATAGTTTTCTCCCTCGATTTCCTCTGACACATTTTCAATTACGGAAAAGCCTTCTTGGTTCAAAATCTCCATGTACTCGTTATAGTCGTTTTCGCTAACGCCGGTAAGGTTGATACTGCAATTCCCATGTTCTGTATCAAGTGTAGCCCATGCAACCGTACCAGGCGGAACAGGAAGCCCCTCCGTGTACTCATTCGCAGGCCAAACGCCCTCTTCCAATTTTGTAACACTGTTAGATTGTGTATTGCTCTCATTGCTGGTTGGTGCAGATGAGATATTTTGATTAGAACACGCAGCCAAAAAAATCATAAGCATGATTGCGAATACAGAAATATACTTCTTCATTGGTTACCTCCTGTTTTTGTGTATGGTTCTAATAATTAACAAAACTGCAATAGCCGTTGCTACAAACCCAATAGCCAAAAGGATTTGTGAAACATCAAAGGCAAATGCGCCCTCAATCTGTATATTTGTTGTCGCGTCTGCCTGTCCGATTGCTCCTTCTGGTACTTTTCCTGATTGTGCAACAGCATATACCGAAAAGGCAGCAACCGCGATAACAAGCGCAACAAGAGTAGAAATGATACCGTTCCTTTTTTTCGATGTAGTGTTATCAATGCCAAACTGTTCTGCGGTGCTGTCTGCAAATTCTTTTGGTGTGCCCAAACGTTGGATAACCTGTTGCTCTGTTTCTCCATGCTCCTTAGCAGACGCAAAAACTTCATTCAAGTCACGCACAACCTCTTTTTTCATTTTGCGTGGTAAAGATAGTTCCTTTTCAACCTGTTTGATATATTGTTCTTTCATTTGGACACCCTCGCTTGTTGATAACTTTCTATAAAGCCGTTTACGCAGTTTTCATAGCTTGACCAAAATAAGATTAGTTCATCAAGTACATTCCTGCCTTTATCAGTTAAAGAATAATACTTTTTTGAGCCGCCATTTGCCGTAGCCGGAGCCAATCGGCATTTGATTAGTTCTGCTTCCTGTAAACGATACAGAATAGGGTAAATGGTTCCCTCTTTCGCATATCCCAAAACAGACGCACTATTGTTCAATTCGGTTATAATTTCATATCCATAAGTTTCCTTGCGTCCGATTAGGCATAAGAGTATCATTTCCAGAGAGCCTTTTTTGAATTGCTGGACATATTTGTTATTCATATCGTCGCCTCTCTTTAGTTTCGCTAATTAGGCTTGCTAAGTAGCAACTATATTATATCTCTTTCGAGGTATCAGAGTCAATAGTCTTAACGAAAAAGTTACAAGATGCGTGCGTAAGGCAATAACGGAATAATGGGCTGCTGTCTATCAAATTCTTGTGTGTTACTTTATGGCACATGAGCATTTGCACCTGGGTTATCATTTCCGTATCCTTCCAGAAGATTGATAACTCCCCATACGGCAAGTCCGGCACCGATTGCCACCACAAGGGTCTGTAAAATATTAATTGCTGAAGCAAAAAACGCCATATAATCACTTGAAAGTCCAATATAGAAAACAGGATTTTCTCTATTTGTCCCGTTTTTGCACATTAAAAAACCGCCGTTTCTTCCGGCGGTCAGCTCTTTCCATATTGGTTTCTTCTCCTTTCCAATTTTTTTGTTTTAATTTTTGTATTTGTGCAATGAGCCTGTATTCCATATTTCCGGTTCAGCACGAATAGGTGGGTAAACATATCTGCCACCTGTTTCTATGTAAAACTGCATTTTCCCCTTTCCGGACTTTGCGACACGGTGTCGCAAAGTTCCTTAATTTACTGTTTTTTCTGTTTCATGTTCTTCTGCTTCATTTCCATCCACCTCATATAAGTCAAATTCTTCCTGTCTCCTGATTTTAAGCTGATGCTTCATATATGCTTCCACATCAAAAGCATTCTTCTCGTCATAATCGGACAACTCCCGGTATCGCTTATGCTTCGTAATGTCAAACTTGTCACTCAAAAACGGACGCACCCCTCTAAGCTGCAAAATACATTTATTTCCATCCATAACCGATAGTTCATCCCGGCTCATCAATTCCTTCCCTGTTTTTTGATAATTAAGCCCATAGGAACGGCTTTGTCCACGTGTGTCAGATGTGTTATAAAGGTCAATGGTTTCCTTTCCAAGTGTCTCTGATATTTCCTTTAAAGTTGTACTTTCCTTTCCTCCCAGAAACAGCATCGTGTCGCAATTCCCGCTGATTGTTTCGGCTGCATCCTTATAAATCGTCTTTAACTGGCTCTGGGACTGCAAGATAATGGAGGCAGAAATTTCTCTGCTTCGGATGGTTGCAATCAGCTTGTCAAATTTTGGAATCTGTCCGATGTTTGCAAATTCGTCTAAAAGCAAACGTACATGGTAAGGTAATCTTCCTCCATGTACATCATCTGCCCTGTCACATAACAGGTTAAAAAGCTGCGTGTACATAATCGCAACAATAAAATTGAAGGTATCATCCGTATCAGAGATAATGACAAACATTGCCGTCCTCTGGTCTCCAAGCATATCCAGTTCCATCTCATCATAAGAAGTCAGTTCCCGAAGTTCCGCAATATCAAATGGCGCAAGTCTCGCACCACAGGAAATCAGGATACTTTTTGCTGTCTTACCTGCCGCCAGTTTGTATTTTTTGTACTGTCGCACAGCAAAGTGTTCCGGGTTTTCTGCCTCCAATTCCTCAAACAGCTCGTCCACCGCATTTTTAAATTCCTCATCATCCTCTCTTGCCTCAGAAGCATTGATAAATTCAAGCAGTGTGGCAAAATTCTGTTCGTCCTCCGGTGCTTCATAATAGATGTACCCAATCAGGGCACAATACAGAAGCCTTTCGGCCTTTACCCAAAAATCTTCGGAAGATTTTTCTCCTTCGCCTTTGGTATTGGCAATGATGGTATTGACCAGCTTTAAGATGTCTTTTTCACTGCGGATATAGCGGAAGGGATTATAATGCATACTTTTTTTGAAATTTATGGTATTCAACACTTTAATCCGGTATGGTTCATAAATAACCTTTCCCTGTTTATCCCTGACTGGCTTGCCGTTTTTCATCTTCGGTGTACCACGGCGGAGCATTTTCCCGCACTCCACCAGAATCGTCCCCTTCGGATCAGTTACAACATAGGAAACATTGGATGGCATCTGCATTAAATTCGGCTTTACATAGAACCTTGTTTTACCGGAACCGGAACCGCCGATAATGATTACATTTTTGTTTCTTGCATATTTAGGCTGTTTCGGGCGGCTGTTCATGGTAAGCCGTTCCGTCTGTGTCAAAAGGATATTATTTTCAAACACTGGATCAATAAAAGGTGCGATGTCTTTCTGGTTTCCCCATCGGGCAGAACCGTATTCCTCTCCCTGCCGGAATTTCTTTGCATTTTTCCCTTTCAGGTACACCATTGCCTTAATCACTACAGTGGTAATCATCCCAACTGCCATATCAAAGATATGGAGACTGAGAATTGGATTTGAGAACGCCATCTGGAAATTCAAAAACAGCACCCCCAGACGTTCTATTGCGGATTCCCCAACACAGAACCGATACAGCCATGCCAGCTTATCTGCCAGGTAAAAAACAATTACATAGGGAATATTCATCATAAGCAGACGTTTCTTATCCACCGCAGGCATCTGTCCGGCAATGTCCTGTCCTATTTTTTTCAAAACTGTCATAACTTCTGACTCCGGCTTCTTTTTATGCTTCCTGCTCAATGTTCCTGCCCCCGATTCTTCTGTTTCATCTTTTCCCTCTGCCTGTGCTTTGCCACACGTTCCATTGCCAAATACAGTTTCTTCCGGACAGATACTTTTTTGCTTTTCTTTAACTGCCATCCGGTATATTCCTTAAAAGCGGCAGTTATGGAATCCACTTCTTTCGCCTTAAAAAAGACATAATATTTCGGAGGTTCTGCCGACCTGTCTTTCTTCAGGCAGTAGTCTATATCATATTTTCTGGCATATTTTTCAAAAGACCGGATATTCCCATCTGTAACCTCAATATTAGAAAGCTCCTGATTGTGTGCTTTCAGTTTTTCCATGCTCTGTTTCCCATGATATACGGTTTCTTTTTTCTGCCCCTTTCCAGAAATTTTTTGCCGCTTTTGGGACTGTTCCATCTCCCTGAGCAGCTTCTGCAGCGATGCTTTTAAAATCTGTGCAGAAATTTTCCCTCCCCGTATACACAAAGACACCACCTTTTCATTTACTTCATCCTGCAAGACAATCACCTTCCTTCTCCCTGACTGCTTTCTTCTGTTTTATTTCCAGCAGAATCTTCTGCAGGCAGTACCCGATGCAAGGAGAATATCTTCCATAAGGGCATCCCTCACAGCACCAAGTCTCCTCTTTCTCTTCAAAAGGTTCCTCCGGCAAAAGCCGATAATAGCATTCTTCTTTGGAACATCCATTCTTCCGGCTATTCCAAAAATAACAGTAAGAGCAGTCCTTTGGCTTATCCTCTGCATATTTCTGATTATCCGCTTTCTTCTGCATCCTGTTTTGCTCTCCTGTCCAATTCTTCCAATCTCCTGTCCTCCTCTGCCCCTACACGAATACAGCAATATAGGCTAACTGCTATGACCACTGCAGCTCCGCCGATAATAATTCCAATCATCTCCATACACCTCTTTCGTCCATCAACAAAAAAACAGGGTGTTTCCAAAATGACCAGCACTTCGGAAACACCCAATATTTCTTTTTTATTTTTTCTTTTTTAACAGGAACAGTGAACCCCCTGTTCCGCACAATGCAAGACCAGCAAGAAGCAGCCACAGCCGTATATTGCTATCATCACCTGTTTTCGGTGTGTCTGTCGGCTTTGAAGGTTCCTGCGGTGTCTGCGGCGTTTCCGAAGGTTTCTTTTCATCCTTCATGGATACCTTCTGAATCTCTCCGGTATCTTTTACAGAAAACTCCACATCCTCCGCTATCAGATATCCTTCCGGTGCTGTTTCCTCTCGCAGTATATAATCTCCAATCGGAAGTTTTTCCATATAATGCGGCTTGTCTGTAGAAGTCCAGCTTTCCACCGCATTTCCATCTTTATCAAGCACCGTCATTTTTGCCCCCGGCAATTCTTTCCCCGAAATATCCGTTTTGGAAATCTCAACCTTTGTCACATCGTCTTTCATTTCCACTTTCTGAACTTCTGCAGTATTTTCAACAGTGAACGTAATACTTTCCGCTGTCACATAACCATCTGCCGGAAGTGTTTCTGTCAGAGTATATTCTTTGCCGACTTCCAGTTCTTTGATAATGTGCGGCTCCGTACCGGATGTCCACTCATCTACCACAGTTCCGTCCTGATCGGTTACTTCCAGTTTTGCACCCGGTAACTCTTCTCCTGTGGTAAGGTCAGATTTTGTGATTTCAAAGATAGTTGCCTCATTTTCAAAGGTGTGCTCAAAAGTAACTTCCGGCACATCCGCTCCAGCATACTCGAAAGTAAATTCTTTTACTTCTTCTGTCGTAACAAAACCTGCAGGTGCTTTTACTTCCTTCACATAGAAGCTGCCACCTACCGGAAGATCTGCAGTAAAGAAGATTTTTCCATCCTTGTCAGTCGCTTTCTGCTCCATAATGGTATCTGCTTTTACAAGCACATCACCGTCAGTATTCTTAATATCTTCTTTGGCACAAAGGGCAAATACGCCGCCCTCCAGCACACGGTCAGAATCTTTCTCTTTTTTGGTTACGATCACTTTTGCTTTCTGACGGCTGTTCTGCCATTCAGAATCGAAAGTTACCACCGGAGTATCCTGATCACGATAAGTCAGATCAATGTCTCTCGGCTCTCCGTCCAACACAAAACCATCGGCTGTTTCTTTTTCTACCACATAGTATTTTCCAAGCGGCAGGTCATCGGTTCTTGCAATGCCAAGTTCATCGGTTTTGATGGTTGCTACCAGTTCATCCTTTTTGTAATAATCATCACTTTCTCCGTCAGCGGCTTTAATATCTTCTCTGGCATAAATTTCAAAGGTAACGTCTTTCAAAGAGCCTGTCACATAACCCCAGATGGAATCCATTGCTCCTGCAACCATGTCATTCCAGCTCACTTCACTTAAGAATTCACCTTTTTTGTTGATGATGATACGTCCAATCGGAACGTCATCCTTCATTTCCACTTTCTGAATCTCTGCAGTATCCGTGATTGTAAATTCCACTTCTTCTGCTTTTAAGTAGCCATATGGCGCAAATTCTTCACGCAGGATATAGGTTTCCCCGACATGCAGACGTTTGATGATATGCGGTTCCCCTTTTACGGAAGTCCATTTATCAATTTCATTTCCATCTTTATCAAGAACCGTTAGAGTTGCACCATCCAGTTCCACGCCTGTGGTAAGGTCAGATTTTCTAAACTCAACCGTTGTAGGCTGATTCTTAAAGATTTCTTTCAGGCGGACAACTTCTACATCCTGACCCTGATAAGAAACAGTCACTTCGATAATCTCATCAGAAGAAACAAATCCGTCCGGTGCCTGTAATTCTTTGATATAGTAGCTTCCAAATGGTAAATTCTGTTCAAAAATTGCTGTTCCATCTTCGCCTGTGACGGCTGTACAAAGCTGCTCATCTGCTTTCACAATCACTTTTCCCCCGGCTTTGATGTCTTCTTTTGCATATAAACCAAACTCTGCTCCGGCGATGGTGCTGCCATTTTCCGCATCCTGTTTTTCCACGGAAATTTCCACTTTCTGACGCTCATTGATGAACTCTACGCTTTCCACCACGGCAGGAGTATCCTGATCCACATAGACAAACTGCACATTCTGCTCTGCTTTGTTATGTACAAAACCATCCGGTGCTGTTTTTTCTACAACCCTGTAATTTCCAAGTGGAAGATTTTTGATTGTGGCACTTCCTGTTTCATCTGTTGTAAGCTCTGCCACCAAAGTATCTTTGGCATACTCTAAAATACGGTTTCCGGCATCGTCTTTCTGAAAATCTGCAGTATAAATATCTTCTGCAGCGTAGATTGCAAAGACTGCTCCGGCAAGGTTTTCCATCTCATATTTGAAGTCCTTTCCGTAGTCTTTCAGAACTTCACCTTTTTTCACTACTGTAAGTTCCCCTTTTACCGGATGATTTTCATAAACCACTTCGATAATGGCATCTCCTGAAACCGGTTCAATCTGATACAGAGTATCGCTATCTACTTTAATTTCCGCATAATTCTTGTTGATGGTATATCCATCGGGCGCTGTCACTTCTTCAATACGATAATGACCGATTTTCAAATTCTGCGGAAGGATTAAATATCCATCAGCATCGGTAAAATAGGATTTATGTACAATAGTAGTCGGATAGGTCGTTACCTGTTCTACATATTTCTCATTATCCATATCGTAAATCTTAAATTCTGTTCCAGCAGCCAGCACTGTTTTCTTTGTTTCATCGTCCTGTTTCGTGATTTTCAATTTGGCAGAAAACTCATCATCCAAAAGCACACGCCATACCTGCGGCTCTGTCGGCTTATGCTCTGTGATTCTTACAATAAAATCATCCACTGGTTTATAATTATGCGGTGTCGTTGTCTCTCTTACCACATAAGTTCCATATGGAAGTGGAATGGATACTGCATAGCCTTTTTTATCGGTAAAGATTTCAGTTGCCCCATTTTCTCCAAGTACCACCGGAGTAACGGAATCAAAGTCATAAGTTCCATCTTCTTTCACAGTTAAAGAAGATACCAGATAAGCAGTAAATCCTGCGCCTTCAAGAAGTGCTGCATCGGTATTCCCGTTATTTGCAGCCTTAATAATCTGGAACGGCTGCTTCTTGACCTGCTCTAAGGATGTACAGCTTCGTTCCACCACAGCCACTAAATCCCCTTCATAATCACAGACAAGATCATATTCATTTTTATCTGTCAGATAACCTGTCGGCGGTGTAATTTCTTTCACAAAATATTTACCGAGATACAGGTTTTCTGCAACTGCTTCCCCTTTTTCATTGGTTGTCAGTGATGCCACCTTATCCCCGGCTTTATAAATCACACCTGTTGCCCCATCCGGATGTACGATATCTTCACGTGCATACAAACCATATACTGCTTTTTCCAATGTGGCATCGCCCTGCGGTTCTGCTTTGTTTGTTTCTGCATCTTTTTTCTTCAGGAAAATCTTTGCTGTCACACGTTCATTTACAAATGTATGGGAGAAAGAAACGTCAGCTTCGCTGTCATTGGTATATGAAAATTTAAAAGAATATATATCTTCTTTATTTCTCTGATACCCGGACGGAGCCTGTTCTTCTTTTACATAGTAAGAATTTCCAATCGGAAGATCCGCTGTAAATATCGCTGTCCCATCCTCACCTGTGACTGCCTTTTCAATCAGAGAACCTTTCTTCACAACCACAATGCCGTCTGCGTTTACAATATCATTTCCGGCATACAAACCGAAAATACCGCCATCCAAAGGTTTTTCTGTATCCTTATCTTTCTTTACCACGGATACTTTTGCTTTCTGTCTGTCATTGATAAAAGTAGTCTCTGAAAATACCGCTTCTGCATTCTGCCCTGCATAAGATAACGTCACTGTCTTTTCTTCTTTTGCGTTATAAAAGTTTTCTGGTGCCTGCATTTCCTTCACAATATAAGTTCCGAGATGGAGATTTTTTAATACTGCCGCACCGTTATCTCCCGTTACCAGATGCTCTTTTACCAGCTCGCCTTTCTTATATACCTGTGCCCCATAAGCGGTCATTATATCCTCTCCTGCATATACAGAATAAACAGCACCTTTTTGTCGGCGTTTCTCATAGCGGAACACAATGCCTTTCTCGCTTAAATCTGCACCCGTCAATACCTGTCCCTCTTTATATACAGTGAGCTCTCCAAGCTGTTCTTTATCCGGAACAGTTACAGAAGTAGACTGATTTGCTACAAGTTTCACATTATATGCGGATGTATTGATACGATACCCGGTTGGTGCCGTAATCTCTTTTAAATATACCGTATCTTGTGTTTTCACAATTTCCACAGAGGCCGTACCGTTCTTATCTGTCTTTGGCATCTCCTTGATAAGCTGTGTACAGTTTTTATCTTTATAAATGCCGAACACTGCACCGGACAGTTTCGCATCCTCTTTTTCAGAATCTACTTTTACAACCTGAACTTTTGCAAGTTCCAGCCATGTAACCTGAAAAGAAGCCGTAGTTTCTTCCTCTATTCCCTCTCCAAAAACCAGTGCCAGATTTTGCGTATCGGAACCTGTGGTAATTTTATAAGCAGAATAATCCTTTGTTATGCTTCCTTTCATCTTTGCAGACCAGTTTTGTCCCACATCTTCCGTCTGGGTCAACGGCGCTGAAAGAAAAAACGTTGTACCTCCTTTTACTACAACATCTGCCCCTGCATTGCTGATTTTTCCTGTGGATACGTTATGAAACTTTACGCCCTTTGGCAGTTTCATGGTAATGGACTGTCTGCTGTCTGCCTGAAACGTTACTTCTTTTGTTCTCTGGATATTTCCATCTACATAAGCAGTTACTTTGTCATCTGAAAATGCCATAGCCGCATCCGGGATTTCCGGCTGGCTGACCGCATAACTATATAATTCTTTTGCCAATGCGATTCCGGTATCATTCGCCCCATAAAAAGCATCTTCACTTCCCTCTGCATAGGATGCCGCAAGATGTGTCACGACAAATCTTTTTCCGGCTGAAAAATCGGGATATTTCTTATCAAAAAAACAATCCTCTCCGCTTGCATTTGTCCCATAATAACACACTTTGGACAATTCTTTGCCGTCTCCCAGTTTTGTAATTTCATATACTCCGCTGCCCGGTCCCGGCTTTGACGGCTGGATGCAGTATGCGGTTGCCGTCACGCTTCCAAACTTTACGGTAAACGGACAAGTCAGGTAGGAACCCAGACCATAGTCTGCATAATAATACCAGCCGCCGGAACTTACCTCTACCTGTGATGAACGCAGCATTTTAGGATTGTATGCAGTAAAAGTAACCGTTTCTCCTTCCTCCAATGCCAAAAGGTCCACATTCCCTGCAATCATATGGTTTTTAAACTGTTCCATAACATCTAAAAGTTTCAGGCCACTTTCCTCATCATAAGTGTCCTGCCCTTTTAATGCTTCTAATGCCTGATTCAGTTCTGTTTCCGAAAGTTTTTTCTTATGCGAGTCCGTCTCGCCTTCCTCTGCATCCTCTCCCCCGGTCTGATCATTTCCGTCAGAATCCTGTGCATTTTTCTCTTTATGGATTTCCGCTGACGGCTCTCTTACCACAATATTTCTTTGCACATGATAAGACGGATGACCACTGACAGGCTCTACAAAATACACTGCATGATACGTATCTGCTTTATTTCCATCAAATGCCTGTCCATTCTGGTTCTTTGCCTCGTGGTACGTGACCTTTACTTTTTCCGGATGAATCTTCATTCCTGAGAAATCACTTTTCACGTCAAAACCCGTTCCTGCTTCTACTTCATAATCTTCCGCCGTTACAATCTCATCTTCAGCAAGGGCACCCTTTACTTTTTCCATGTCAGGATATTCTGCTTCGTAAGCCGCTGGCTCCGCTTCTGCCGCATAAGTGGTAACTGGCTGCATAATAGAAGAAATGATTGTCAATGCCGAGAGAAATCCCGATACGATTCTCTTTGATTTCCCTTTCATTCGCTAAGTACCTCTCTTTCTTTGTTTTTTGCCATTCTAATACTGTCCTGTTTCAAAAATTTTTCCTAAGTTCCCATATCTCTTTACCTCCTTTTTTACTTGTACTGCCCATAACAGTACATGAATACAGGGAACTTCCCTAAGCGGAACTTCCCTGCATGGTATCTACTGTTATACAGCCCGTAACCGGACTGTTTTTTTATTGAGCGTTTTTCCTGTTCTCATCCTGAACCCGTTCCCTGCTCCGGTTTTCTTTCCGCAGCGTTTTCTCCGAAAGGGTGGGCAGAATGCCCACTCCATGCCGGGTATCTATTCAGGCAGGCTATGAAATTATCAAGGTACATATAAAGGGATTTTTGAAATAAGAAAATACCCTCTCACTAATCGCAGGCTGGAGAGGGTAAAAATTGACCGTTTATAGAAATTTTTTGTTATATGGATTTCAAAGAATTGTCAGTGTGTTTTCTATCGCAACAAACACCAGCATTATTAAAGAGAATTGTTAAAACAACACTAGCGTATTTGATACAAAAAACGGGAGAGAACTGCATAAAAAACAATTCTCTCCCGTAATCATTATTCACATTAATTTTTAATTAGCCCAATCAAGATATGTAGAATCAACCAATATACCTCTACTTTCCTTAAATGTGTCTACCAATGTACATTCTTTAGTATTCAGTCTCTTTTTTACATTCATTATATGAATATAACGTATTAAGATAATTATGGTATTTTATAGAATCAGTTTCTATTTCACCAACATCTATTCCATGAAGAATCGTAATATACATTTCAAGCATGGCACAATTACTATATAGTCTATCCGTATCATTATCATACACAACACAAAGAAAAGGTTCTAATGCATATCTGCTATGAAAATACAAATAGAAACTATGGCTTATTTCATTGTCTTTAACTATATAAATATCTGACACATTTAAATTTTTAATTGGTAAAGTTTCCAACGTGGCACGTGTTATAGCGTCCATCTTTTGTATGGATACTTTTTGATATAAAACAAATTTTTTCATAAGAATTTCAAGAACATCTCTTGTTTTCTTATACGGTTTTACAATGCTGTTATTATATTCTCGTTTTAAGTCATTTATAAACGATTCTGTCTCTGGATTTATTAAAACTTTTTTACACATCAACCCATCCACCTATTTCATTAAATTTAATCCAATAATCTTCGTTGTAAAAATAGCATCGGAGATTATTTGTTGAAATATATACACTTTCTTCAGTGTCAGGAATCACGCAAGTACCTATTGAACGATATCCTTGTGTTGCAGATAATCCATCAATAAGAAAACCTTTACTATAATATTGTGAATCACCTACAATATATAGGTTATCAGCCCTTAACGCTTGAACCGCATTAGAACCTTGCCAACGAATATAAATCGTATATAAGGTAGGAATTCCACCAGTTCTTCCACTCAGGACACATGTTACCGTTGTAAAGCCACTACGAAGTTGCCCTGAATAGTTACCGTTTTCATCCAAAAACAGACGTCCATCAAATGTCGTAGAAGGTCCATCGAGAGACATTATATCAGCATTCGTATTTGTCTCTATGTCGGAAGCAAATACTGTTTCAAAATTTATCGACAACAACAAACAACAAGCCAAAAATATGCTCATTACTTTTCTAATTTTTTTTCATATCCATCTTTATATGGTTTTTATTAAATCTGAACATTATCGCTACCTCCAATCGTAGAATTATCAGTTGTTATTCTTTACATTAAGCATACGTATATTTATCTTTTTCAAAGAAAATAACCTACTGAACAAATTTTAATGTATCAAAGTCAATCTCTGGTACCGTAACTGCTCTTCCTGCACTTTGGGCAGCACTTAAATAGATATAGTCATTCACGATCCATCCCGGATAACCGATTGAGCTGTCAGACACCTGCCACCAAATATAGTTTTCATTCAAAGAATAATTATCATTTAACAAAACCCAATCTTTTCTGGTTTCATACAATAACCCATTAATTACTCCGGAAGTGCTCGGTGTGCTTCTTAAACGAACACCATTTCCTTTTACATATGCGAGATAGTAATATTCTTTTGACTTCATCAGTGTCTTCACATCTGGATTTTCTTCCCAGATTTTTTCAATCTCATTCTGATCTGTGATAATTTCAAGATCGGCAAATACTTCGTTTTGGTCTAAATACTTTTGAATTCTGGGATTCTCTGAAACAATTTCATTAATGGTTTCTTTGTCAGTCACAACTTCTAAATTTGCAAAGGGCTCTTTAACTTTCTCTGCCGCAAATGCAGTCACAGAACTGGTTACTACAACACAACAACAAATGAATAAACCACATAAACGCTTAATTTTTCTCATATTTCTTCCTCCTAATGTGGTGCATGTGAATATGCAAACTGCCAATCAGAAAGACTCTTTAGAGCAGCGCCACAGCATTTGCACATAATAACTCTTTTGGTATAGACCCAGCATTCAGTAGGACTTACTTTCGCATGACCATAAAGAGTTGTCTTAACCTGATTGCATGGAATATGCGTACAGGAAGCTCTTAAATTTTTATCTGAGACAATGTTTACCTCTTTATCAACATCCAACTGTTCCATAAAAGAATCTGCTATTTCCTCTGATACGCTAACTTCCTCGCCATTTTCATTAAAAAATGAAACTTCAACCTTTTCCGGCTCCTGTTCTGCTGCTGAAACACTAATCGTCGGCACCAAAATCAGTCCACATACTAATAATATGCTCCATATTTTTTTGATTGTTTTCATATTCTTCCTCCGTTTTATTATTTTTTTAACATTTCAACACTACACTGTCCATCTCTCCTTTCCAATATCAATGTAATTCTTTCGACCATTTTTCCGTCATAATTACATACTTCAATATTTAGTGTTGAACTGTCAGTTTCTGGTATTTTAATAACATTCCCGTCCTGATCTCTGAAATTTATACTATTCATTCCATCTGGCATCCAAAAAATCTTATTTCCATTTCTGAAAATATTATCAGCATTCAAGTTTTGTTCATTTTCTATCGTATAATATCTGCTTCCTTCTTCCACACTCATTTCCAGAACATACCCATATCCCAATGGAGTTCTTTGTTTTTCCAAGTTTACTCTCTCATTTAGTCTTAATTGCACCATTTTATCCCCAGTTGCCGCATAAACTACTAAATCAGGAGATTGCAGGTAATAATTTACAGAAAACATTATCATCATAGCTAATGCAACTACTGCTACACGATAATATCCTCTCATAAGAACTTTTTTTCTTCTTTGGGATTCAATTCTCTTTTTGTATGCTATAAAGAGTTTTCTCTCATTCTGCTCTGTCAGCACAATATCATCTGCTAATTTTGATATATTCTCTAATTTTTTTTCCAATTTTATCTGCCCTCACTTTCATATTTTTCTTTTAATCTTTTTCTTGCCCGTTCTAGTTTTTTCTTCACTGCACTCTCTGAAACCTTCAACATATCAGCAATCTCCTTGCAAGAATAGCCTTCTATATAATAAAGAATTAGTACTTCTTTATCCTTTGCATTTAATGTCATCAATGTATCCATAATTCCTGTTTCTTCAGGTTTATGGTAATGTAGTGCAAGAGTTTCGTAATCTACCGTTGGATGCATCCTTCTGAAACGGAGTATGTTTTTACAAATATTAATATTAACTCTTGTCAGCCATGCTCTTTCATGGCTTTCGTCATTAAAGTCCTTTTTTGTATTTAAATATTTCAAAAATGATTCCTGCACTGCATCATAAGCATCCTCTTCGCTACACAGCATAATAATTGATATTTTATACAACAGTTTACAATATTTATTAAAAATCTGATCAGCATTTCTTTTCATCTTTTTTTCTCCTCATATATATCACACATATAATACATAATTGGTGACACCTAAACCAAAAAAGCAAAAAAATATTTAACCACCTGCTACTCACCAAAGATTTTTCCATTCTTCTGCTTGTATTCTATATCATAATTATAGAAGCTAACTTCGGATACATAAACAGCTTTGTAAACTGACAGCTCTTCCCACCAATTTACAAAGCTGTTTTCATTTCATATACGTTGTCTTATACTGATACTATAACTTTAAATTTATATGATTTTAGAACAATTTTCCACTATTTTAATTGAAATAAATACATCCTCCCTCAATTCCAAGTTCTTTCATTATATTTTTAAGTGTCTTCAAAATTCGTTTTTTTCTGTTCTGTATTGTTTTACGGCTACATCCACAAATTTGTGCCGCTTCTTTCACTGTAACCTCTTCAAAAAATAACAGATAAATCAGATATGCCTCCTGTTCCGGTAACTGTTCTAAACTCTCCTTCAATTTTTTCAGGCATTCACTGCGTACTGCCATCTCCTCCGGCTGTCCTTCCTGCGATATAGAAGTTTTTGCAAAACTGCCTTCCTGCACCACATCAAGACTGCAAACACCGTATTTCTGTTTCTGTTCCTGCTGGTATTTTTCCCTTCTCCGGGACTGATACCATTCCAGATAAACCTCCCTGGTTACTTCCACAAGTGTTCCGTTTTCTGTCCGCAAAATATAATTTTTTCGTTCTTTCGGCTTCTTTCCACGCATATCTTCTTTCCTCCCACTATCTTATCTCTTTTCGATTGCAGCCACCTGACCGTACATCTGCATAATATCTCCGCATCCTGTTCATCGCCCTTGACAGGGTTCTGGACACCGCAGACGGAGAAATTCCCAATTCTTTTGACAGTTCATTCTGTGTTTTTTGATGAAAGAAACATCCGTAAAATACCCTTTTCTGCAGTTCCGTCAAAACCTCAAATATTTCATTTACAGACTCTCTGCCAACCAGCATCTCCAATGGAGACTTTTCTTCTGTCTGAAGCATTCCCCATTCTTCCGAAACATCACTGTATGAGATTGTCCAGCCCTGTTCTTTCGATTCCTGATTACGACTCAAACGGTCTTCTCCTTCCAATACCAGACGGATATACCACTCCCTTTGATTAAAAAACTCTTCCGAAATACAGTCCGCCTGTTCCGCATTGTATTGATATTCCCCACAAAAACAAATCGGAAATACCGTAGTGAGCCGACTAACCTGATACAACGCATAGCCATTTTGAAATGCCAAGATTTCTGTCTCACAACCCATGCTCTTTTTGGCAATGACCGTTCCATATTCTTTTAATTTTTTTGCAGTTGGAATTTTCATGCCCGGATATGGGACATCTACGATCTGTTTTAATTCCTGTAATGTCAGCATAACTACCACCTCTTCCGGGTGGCAGAAAATAAAAACATCACAGACGAAAAAACAGTAAAAGACAGCTCCCGGCACACCCGTTTTTTTTTAACGGGAGCCTGAAACTCCTTTTACTGCCACATAAATTTCTTATGCTTTATTTTGTTCTGATAATTCCGGCTGTGAAGCAGCCACTTCATTATCCCTGCTATCTTCCTTTTTCTCCGAAAAAACAGAGAAATCGCCCATTGCATCATATGGGCATCTTTGTCTGTATGCAAGGCACTCTTCCCTTGTCATATCCTGCCTCCTTTCTGTCCGCATCTGTTCTCTTTCCTGACTTAAAGTTTAACAACATTGGCTTTCCATTACCTCATCAGATATGGGGATATTTCTAAATATTCCCACCATATCTGTTGAATTTCTACAATTCCGTACCAAATCCCTCAATCAACACTTCCATTGTCTTTTCCAAAATTTTCTGTTCTTTCCGTTTCAGTTTTTTCGCACGACAAATCAAATCATACAGACGATGGTTTTCTTCTTCCTTACATTCCCCCAATAGTGTTCCTGCATCGGTTTTCAGAATCACCGCCAGCTTCCTGAATATCTCAATAGACATTGCTGTCTGTCCTCCCTCAATCCTGCTGATCGTGTTGGGGCTGATACCTGTTTTTTCTGCTAATACTTCCTGTGATAAGTGAATTTCCTGCCGCCTTTTGCGAATACGGTTTCCTAAGTCAATCAAATCCTGCGATTCCGCACGATTACCCAACACACATCCTCCTTTACTTTGCGACACCGTGTCGCAAGGTTTTTCTTAAAAAGGGCAAAAAAGCAGCCAATATTTTTTACGCATTGGCTGCTTTTCACACTCTATATTCTATTTTTTATACTTTGTTTTTTCTCTTTGAAATCATGTTCTAAATGCTTTTCTCACTATCCACAAACCACCATATCCAATACTCTTTAACAGATATGTTCCCACCATAAGCAAACGCCATGTCAAAACCACGCTGCCTATCATTCCTCCTATCAGCAGATTAAAAGCAAACATTCCAACAGTACCGCCTATATCAAACCCTTTTGGAATCATCCAGAAATACATTTTTTGTATGCCAAAGGGAATCCCTGAAACTATCCACAATTTCCGGTAATCACACACACCGTTTTCCACACAAAACAGATAAACAATAAACATTACCACAGCTATCCCTAAAAGCGGAACTGCCACATTCTCCAAAAATTCTTTTCTTCTCATCCGTTTTATCCTCCTCCATACATATCGTGATTCACTTCTGCTCTGTAATAATTTTCTATGGTCATGGTTGAATTGTAGAGTGTTGTCAGAAGATACGCCCGGATATTTCCTACCTTGCTGGTATTCTTCTCAAGGCAGCCAACGACATATTCAATATGCCCATGTTCCACCTTCATAAAGCGGTTCTTCACAATCACCACAGGCTTGTCCACTCCGCCAATGCGAACAGTGCTGTTATCCGGCATGACCATAACCTCTACCATCAGTTCCACAAGTTCATCCACTTCCTCCTGTTGTCGATACCTGCTGTCCTCAAAACACTCATACGAAATATTTTCCCTGATAATTTTCCGATAGGCTTCCATCTCTTCCACCATATCTATCATTCCTGCTGTTTTCCTCACTGATAGATGAGAAAGATTAGATAAGATATTATCTGTCTCGTTAAAATCAGTTTCACTACTCTCAGTGTCACTATACTCATTTTCACTAAAATCAGTATTGTTAATATCAGTATTATTAGATTGTGATTTTGGACATTCAGGAGTTGTGATTTTCACTATTCCAGAATTGTGATTTTCATCATTCTTGAATTGTGATTCTGCACATTCTTGAATTGTAGTTTTCATCATTCCAGAATTGTGATTTTCATCATTCTTGAATTGTGATTTTGGACATTCCTGAATTGTGGTTTTCACAACTCTTGAATTGTGATTTTCACAATTCTGTGTATTTACAGGCTTTTCCGGCTCTTTTTCTTCCTTTTCAGGCTGTTTGACCATAAAATTCTTCACATAAATCACGTTGGGTTTCCCCAATCCAAGCCGCCTTTTTTCCACCAGGCCAATGCCCTTTTCACTATCCAGTTCCTTTAATAACCGCACTGCCTTCTGTGTGCCACAGTTCATAAGCTCCGCAATTTCTTCCACAGTAAAAATAATGTATACCCTGTCCTCTTCATCGAACCAGCGATTTTTAATACTCAGGCTCATACGGTCCAGCAACAGACCGTATAAAACCTTTGCTTCGCAGGAAATAGTTTTGAAGCATTCTGCGGTAAATAAAATTTTCGGAATCCGGTAAAAGGTATACTGTTCCGCTTCCATTCCATGAAAATAATCAAACTGTATCTCCTGCATCTTCCTGTTCCTCCTTCCCTTTCTTCTTTCTCCACTGTTCCAACAGCGTATAAATTACTTCCTCAACCTGCTCTTTTGTATAGGCTGGCGGAAAATACGAGCGTACCTTCTTTGCCGAAAGAGTTACCTTTGTTTCTGCTTCCTTTTTCTGCAATAAAACAGAATAGATAATTCCCTGATTCAACGTCTTTTCCCTGCTATGATTCTTGAATAACTCCGCCTGTTTATCTGTTACCGTCAAAACTGCATTATCTATTGCCTCTAACACCCATTCCTGTTCTTCTACCGTCAGAAAAGAAAGTTTCTCTCCCGCTTTCATGGAAAGTCTTTTATTGTCTACATAGTCTAATAATCTGGAAATAAGGAATGATAGACGGATATACCGCTGAACCGTCCTTCCGCTTTCGCCAGCAGCTTCTCCTACCAGATCAGCCGTATGCTTCTCTCCCTTGCTTCCCTGATGTTTCATGGCTTCATATTTCATTTTATAAGCATGGGCTTTCTCACTGGGCAGAATATCTTCCCTCTGGATGTTCGTATCCACCATTATCACCGTAGCAGTATCATCATCCATTTCCCGGATAATTACTGGCATCTCTTCCATTCCTGCCAGTTCACACGCCCGCCATCTGCGGTGCCCTGCCACCATCTCATACTCACCATCACCATACGGACGTACAATTCCCGGCATCAGTATTCCATATCGTTTTACACTTTCCACAGTCTCCTGCATTTTTTCATCATCCAATACCCGGAATGGATGGTCTTTGAAGGTGTGAAAAAGACGAATCGGAACGGATACAATCTTCTCTTCTGCCGTTACTTCACTACTGCCAAATAAATCATCATAAGAAGTCAGCTTTATCTTTTCTGCGCTCTTACTCTTCATCATCCAACACCTCCCCTGTCAGATAGTGATAGCCCTCTGCCACAATTCCTTTCGGGTCATGGAGATAGATGCTTTTTCCCTCTGCGGTAGTTTCAGCCGCCCTTACAGACATCGGTATGCAATTTGCAAAAATATGTATTTTGTTTCCGTACACCTCTCGAATCTGAGCCGCAATATCCTTTGCGAAATTTGTCCTGCGGTCTACTTTTGTGAACAAAATCCCCATGATAGAAAGCTCCGGATTCAGTTTTCTGTGTACCCGCCCTATTGTCTTAATAAGCTGCTGTAACCCTTTAACCGGAAGATAAGCCGCTTCTACCGGAATCAATACCCTGTCAGCCGCCACCAATGCGTTAATGGTAATCATACCAAGTGAGGGCATACAGTCAATCAGGATATAATCATACTGTTTTTTTATCCCACATATATACTGCCGCAATACCATTTCCCGACTCATGACATTCACAAGGGAAGTCTCCAATCCTGCAAGTTCAATATTGGCAGGGATAAAATCCACCCCTTCTTCATGATGGATAATTCCTTCTCCCGGCTCCGGTTCCTTGTCATTGATAAGTTTTTCCATAATATTGACCAGTGTCTCATCCAGCTCGTCCGGTTCCTGAATCCCAAGACTGACCGCCATGCTTCCCTGTGCATCTGCTTCAATCAGAAGCACTTTTTTCCCTTCCCTTGCAAGACCGATTCCTAAATTCACACAGGTAGTTGTCTTTCCGACACCACCTTTTTGGTTTGCGACTGCGATTACTCTACACATACTTTCTTCCTGCCTTTCTCCTGTCATGCTTTACTGCATGGTATTTTCTCTTTTCTCTATTTCTGCGTATACACGAAAATATTTGTTTGTTCCTTTATTTGCAAACGGTTTCGATACTCCAAGCACCCGGATTTTCGGGTGCTGTTCCAAAAGTTTCCCAAACCACTGTATATCCTTAACTGTTCCCTGTAATCTAACCTTCAGCATATGAATCCTCCCAATCCCGATAAAAACAATACTCCGGATAACGGATTTTGACTGCCTCCCAAAAGTACCTTGCATAGCCACAGCAGAATAAATCACTGACCGAATATTCCCTGCATTCATCTACCTGTCTGTCACTGTCTCCTTCATAATCATAAACACTGGGAGTACCGTCACAATATAGGTTAAATGCCAGCCGTATAATCCTTACGCTGCCGCTTGTCTGCCAGCCTTCATGCAGGCATTCCGTTTTCACGTATCCTGTCTTAAAATCGTATATCTGTTCTGCGTTTTCTCTTGTATCCCGGTCAATTCCAAGACAATACACCAATGCCTTGTGGTATACATCCTGATATCTGCACTTTGGCAGATAGGTGTAATAAAATTTTTCGTGCTCCTTATTTTTGAAAGTAATTGTGCGAGTAGTATCTTTACCTGCTCTTAACGCTGTGTTATTTGCCATTTTAATTTCCTCCTGTTTTTTTGTACATGACCGTAACAAAAAAGACACTCTTCTAAAATTTCTCTTAGAAAAGTGTCCTCATAATGTAAAAATATTGATTTCATTTTGCATGGACTATTTAAAATCATTTATTATAGCCCATTAAGGAGGTTTTATTTGTCGTACCTTTGTCGTACTCTACATCAAAAAGCCTACATTTTTTAATCCTTTATCGGATTTTTAATACAGCTTTGCACCAGCCGGAATATGTTCATCTACCATCAGTAAATGTAATCCCTCTCTTCCGTCTTCCTCGTGTACTGCTGAAATCAGCATACCTTCGGAATCAATGCCCATCATCTTTCTCGGCGGAAGGTTTACGATTGCAATCGCTGTTTTTCCTACCAGTTCTTCCGGTTCATAATACTCGTGAATACCGCTTAAAATCGTGCGTTTACGGTCTGTTCCGTCATTCAGAGTGAACTTTAAAAGCTTCTTACTCTTCGGAACTGCCTCACACGCTTCAATCTTTACGGCTCGAAAATCTGACTTGCTGAAAGTGTCAAAGTCAACGTTTTCTTCAAAAAGCGGTTCGATTTTTACATTGGAAAAATCAATCTTCTCAGCAGGTTTTTCCTCTGCTTTTACAGCCGGTGCTGCCTGTGCCGCATTGTTTGCTTCGTTCTTGGAAGCGCCCTGTGACTTCATTGTCGGGAACAGCAACACATCACGAATGGCCTGGCTGTCTGTCAGAAGCATAACAAGACGGTCGATTCCGTATCCGATACCACCTGTCGGCGGCATACCGATTTCCAGCGCATTCAGGAAATCTTCATCTGTATGGTTTGCTTCTTCATCACCAGCATCTGCAAGTGCATCCTGCGCCTTGAAACGTTCGCGCTGATCAATCGGATCATTCAGCTCGGAATATGCGTTACACATTTCCCATGTATTAATGAAAAGCTCAAAACGCTCTACCTTGTTTGGATCAGAAGGTTTCTTCTTAGTCAACGGAGAAATCTCGATTGGGTGATCCATAATAAATGTAGGCTGAATCAGCTCTTTCTCACAATATTCTTCGAAGAAGAGATTGATAATATCGCCTTTCTTGTGACGCTCCTCATACTCGATATGATGCTCAGCGGCAAGCTTCTTGGCAGCTTCATCATCTGCAACCTGGTCAAAGTCAATTCCTGCATATTTCTTGATCGCATCATTCATGGTCAGACGCTCAAATGGCTTTCCAAGATCAATCTCGATACCATTGTAAGAAATCTTGGTGGAACCGCAGACCTTCTCTGCCAGATAGCGGAACATGGATTCCGTAAGTTCCATCATTCCTTCATAATCTGTATATGCCTGGTAAAGCTCCATCAGTGTAAATTCTGGATTGTGACGGGTATCAACACCCTCATTACGGAATACACGGCCAATCTCGTAGACTCTTTCAAGTCCACCAACGATTAGTCGTTTCAGATAAAGTTCCAGTGAAATACGAAGCTTAACATCTTCGTTCAGTGCATTGTAATGTGTCTCAAATGGTCTGGCAGCTGCACCACCAGCATTGGAAACCAGCATTGGAGTCTCTACTTCCATGAAGTCACGGCCAGCAAGGAAGTTTCGGATCTCTTTAATAACCTGAGAGCGCTTGATAAATACGTTCTTGCTCTCCTGGTTCATGATCAGGTCTACATATCTCTGACGATAACGCATATCTGTATCTGTCAGTCCGTGGAATTTCTCCGGAAGGATCTGCAGGCTCTTTGATAAAAGAGTCATTTTCTCTGCATGAATAGAAATCTCACCAGTTCTGGTTCTGAATGCAAAACCTTCCAGGCCGAAGATATCGCCGATATCAGATTTCTTAAAGTCTGCATAAGAATCTGCTCCGATAGCGTCTCTTGCAACATATACCTGAATGTTTCCCTGTAAATCCTGGATATTGCAGAAAGAAGCCTTTCCCATGACTCTCTTGAACATCATACGACCAGCGATTGCCACATGGATCGGGCTGGCATCCATAATACTTCTTCTCTCTTCGTAGTCGTTCTTCTGAACTTCCTTCGCCTGCTCTTCATCAAGACCTGTTACATCCGGCTCTGTGCGATCCTTCAGCAGCTCTGCTTCGTGTGCCTCATAAAGGTTCTTTACTTCCAGTGAATGATGGTTCTGATTAAATTTTGTTATCTGAAATGGATCCTTGCCATTCGCCTGAAGCTCTGCCAGTTTATCACGGCGGATTTTCAGAAGCTGATTCAGATCCTGATTCTTCTGTTCTGCCACTTTTGTGCCTCCTTAAATATTACGCTGGATTTCCAGCACTTTGTACTTCATGATACCGGATGGCAGCTCTACTTCTACAATATCACCTGTGTGTGCGCCCATAAGAGCCTTTCCTACAGGAGATTCATTAGAAATCTTGCCTTCCAGGCTGTTTGCCTCTGTGGAGCCAACCAGCTTCAGTTCTATATCTTCGTCAAACTCGAAGTCATGTACTCTTACTTTACATCCTACGCTGATCTTGTCAAGATCGACTTCGTCCTCAACTACAACCTCAGCGTTCTTCAGGATTTTCTCAATTTCTTCAATACGCGCTTCGATATCTCTCTGCTCATCTTTAGCTGCATCGTACTCTGCATTCTCGGACAGGTCTCCCTGCTCTCTTGCCTCTTTGATCTTACCTGCTACTTCTTTTCTTTTTACTACCTTTAAATCATGCAGCTCTTCTTCCAGTTTTTTAAGTCCTGCATAGGTTAGTAAGTTCTTCTTTTCTTCCATTATAGCCTTACTCCCTTTCATTCCGGCGGCTTGTCGCCCCGTATCATACATTTCTTATATGCTGTTTCTCCCGGAAAATTCCATTACTATAAAAGTCCTGAACAAAAAGCTGCAGAAATATACCAACCACAGATAACATTCATTCGCCAAACAGTCCACTTTTATAATTGTTAATGCCTGCAGAAGCAGACATTTCATTACCCAAAAGGGTACAAATTCACTAGGATATTCACAGTTTCACCATTATAGCTAAATCAACAGGCATTGTCAAGACAGAAAAATAGCGAACAAATGTAAATATGAACCATTTATGATAATGTCCTAATATACCACAAAGGAAAATGTCCCAATGTAGTATAATGCTTCCATCAA
>NZ_JBCOME010000048.1:0-342 GCF_040924365.1 Ruminococcus sp. 1001136sp1_2201st1_G3_2201SCRN_220225
CTGTTGATGGAAGCATTATACTACATTGGGACATTTTCCTTTGTGGTATATTAGGACATTATCATAAATGGTTCATAAAATTTTTAATTTTTTTCAAAAAATGTGTTGACAATCCTATACCCCTTTGTTATACTAATATCCGTCGCAGCGAGAAAGAAAACTTTCTCCGAAAAACGCGATATGCGGAAGTGTCGGAACTGGCAGACGAGCAAGACTAAGGATCTTGTGAGCATTGCGCTCGTGTGGGTTCAAGTCCCATCTTCCGCATGACTATTTAATAGTCACAATTTCATATTTTATCGCGCAGAGGTTTTTCCTCTATGAATGCGATATGCGGAAGTG
>NZ_JBCOME010000048.1:442-35921 GCF_040924365.1 Ruminococcus sp. 1001136sp1_2201st1_G3_2201SCRN_220225
TCGGAACTGGCAGACGAGCAAGACTAAGGATCTTGTAAGCATTGCGCTTGTGTGGGTTCAAGTCCCATCTTCCGCATGTACTACGTAAGTAGTTACAATTTAATATCTGATCGCGTAGAGATTTTTATCTCTGTGAAATGCGATATGCGGAAGTGTCGGAACTGGCAGACGAGCAAGACTAAGGATCTTGTAAGCATTGCGCTTGTGTGGGTTCAAGTCCCATCTTCCGCATTTTTTTATTTTATCAAGAAGTGTCAAAAGCCTGCAAAGCGCCTGTTTTGCGGGCTTTTTTGGACTCCGAATGTTCAGGAGGTATACAAAGGGTGTCTTTTCCTAAAATATTGGGTAATCAAACTTGTTGAGGGGCTCTCTTCGTGAGGGGCAAACTTCCGGTTTTTATAGCGAAACCCTCACAAAAGACCCTCAACAAGTTTGGCAAACCCTCAAGAACTTTGATTATCCAAAATATTCAAGTGGCTCAATCACTTCTTTTTAAAGTTTTATATGTTATTTTTGTTAATATTCGACAGAATTTGAAACATTTTATCTATTTTCTACCTGTTGCACGGATCGTATTGTCACACTATTTTCCACACTATAGCCATTAACAAAATATCATAATCATTCTATTTCTTTCTGCACTTATATGATGTATACGTTTTAAATAAATATAATTGGTTTGTCTCTTTCATCTTATCATAATACTTCTCTTTTACCTCTTTCATAAAATCATCAATTGCATCTTGATGGTTTTTCAAAAACCAGCTAATATGATTTTTTATATAATTTTCTCTGATTTCAGCATTATTCAAATCGTTTGGTACTCTTTTCATTCTCTCATCAATACTGTCAAATCCCAAAAATTTTTCTTCTAATCGTTCCTTTGACATCCGAATATATTCTGGATTTATATCAATACCAATACCATTTCTATTAGTGTTCTGGCACACACGTAACAATGTACCACTACCAAGAAAAGGATCTAACACCACATCGCCCTCATCAGATGACGCTAATATCATTCTTTCATATAATCCTTCCGGTTTCTGAGTCGGATGTTTCATTCTATTCTTATTGCAATAATGCATATGTGAAAATTCCCATACATTTCCAGGATTCGCTCCTCTCATATTATTAACAGATCTATAATACTTCTGAGGCACCCTAATCTCATCTAAATTAAATTTGAACCTTTTCTTATCTTTTGTAAACATAAGTATATCATCGTGTCTAGGAGAATAGCCTTTAGTTTTTCCTATTCCTTGAGTATAATACCAAGTAATCCAGGAATTAAAGTACATTTCCATTTCCTTTTCCAAAACATTATAAATATATGATATATATTTCATTCCCATAAACACATACATTGTACCATCGGGTTTTAATACTCTTACAGCCTCCTTTATCCATTCTCTAGAAAAATTTAAATACTCATCAAATTCAAATTTATCATAATTATTGCCATAGTGTTTATTCAAATTATAGGGTGGATCTGTTACAATCAAATCCACAGAATTAGACTCTATTTTTTTTAACTCTATGATAGCATCTCCACAAATTGCTTCCAAATTTATATCCATATAAATCATTCCTTTCTTCAACATATTATGATATAATACTTTGAAATAACCAAAAAGGAGGATACAAAATGAATCATCACTTCGAAACATCCCAACGATTACAAAAATTTCTCATTGATATTATAAAATCCGCATTATCTTCACCTATGACAAATTTAGTTAAAATTAACACAAATTTAGACTGTAATGTTCCCGAAAAAGATATCCATAAAATCGCAGGTCCTTTTATTGATGAGTGGACTTATGAAATATTCAATCGTGCTTCGAGTATATATACAAATATTAAATCTGTTGCAAGTAAAGAAAGTAGCAGTCTTGAAGACATTTACATATCACTTGAATTAGATGGAATAACATACGATATATTAATTGATGTTAAATCTGCTTCACTTGCAAAAGGAAATAATGCAGGAAAAGGATCTAACCTCACTTCATTCCGTAAAATACGTCCTTTTTACATAAATAATCCTGATGCATTCTTTTTTATTCTATCAATAGAACATCAAAGTATTATTAATAATAATAAATGCTACGGTTTTCACTTAGTAGATTGCAACATTTTTGATTTAAAATATGTTTCTAAAAATGAATTAAAATTCAATACTGCCATGGGGGACCAATTTCAAATCTCAAACAGTATGAAAGTCACTCAGACCGAACGTACTACAGATGAATTCATCGCATTAATCGATAACATGTTCCTCGATAAATATACTCAAGACAAACTTGATAAACTTATTGCCACCGAAGAAGCCAATCATTACACAGCACTTATTTCTGAGGACATAATTAACATCCTTTCCGAAAACGAACCTTTAGCAAAAACAAATATTCTATTCTACTTAGAAAAATTATATCCAAATATTTCTAGTACTCAGTTAAATAAATCAATAAAGCTGTTAAAAGATTCTAACCGTATCCAAACCATCAATCGCATAGACTACATAATTGTCAAATAAAAACTCCTGGGAGTCATATCTATGGCTCCCTCCTTACTTGCAAAATTCCATTTTATTCTTACCATTGATAAATATCTCCGTAACTTTTTCATACTGTTACAATCTAGTCTCACAGATATCTTCAAAAAGGCGATGTCCCAATACTATATCAACCACAAAAAAGGATTATGCAACGCACAACAAGTGTAACTCTGAAGTAGCCGAAAAATTCATCAGATGTTATCTTTGACAGACAGTCATTGCCACATTCAGAATTCGCAAGGATGATAAACAAGCAGACGCTGTCACTTTTCACTACAATCGTCATGAAAATGATAAATACATCCAGCAATCATTTAATCCGACATATCCCAGAAACCATTTTAGAACGATTAGGTATGAGATTAGTCATGCACGTCACCTCAAAATCATTAAAAATCTCTACCCAGCAATTTTAAGCATGAAACAACATGCTCTGCGTAACTTTAGCAAATGATACGTAGCTATAGCTATCCTTTCTTCGTTTGGATATAATCCATTCAAGCGTTCAAATCGCAAACAGGAACTGTATTTTCTGGAACTTTACTATAAACATTAGTGTATCTTCCTCGAATAAATGTATGAGAAAATAATGTCTAAAGCTCGTATATAATAGTCTTCTGCATAATCTTGAGGAGTTAAAAGGCATTTCTACGTTTTCATGCATAATAGCAGTATAAACATTTTACAGTGAAATAGCTATAATTTCTACATAGTTTTTAGGATACGTATAATTTTGGTAATCCGTTCCTAAAGTCTGTACAGAAATACAAATTTATCTTTAAATTTTATTCAGTTTATAGAGTACAATTTATCTCACAAAAGACCCTCAGCAAATTTCGTCCTCAACAATTATGATTATCTCTTTTTTATTGCTTCTTAGGTTTATTAGTCATTTCGGCAAATTGCATTAAATTTTGGAATAATTTTGGATTTTTAATCAACTCGGGTAACAACGTTTTCATCATAACAACATCCGTAGATTCTTCTTTTTGGGCATTATTTAAGCTTGTTTGCATTATTGCTTGTATCGTTTCTGTATCTTTTTTATTTATTTGCTCTTTTAATTCAGTAATAGAATCTTGAATTTGATACAGCATAGTAAGAATACTTTGAAAAAAAAGCTGCTTATTGTTTTCTTCATCTTGTCCCAATGCATTAGTTTTGTTCTCAAAAGAAAAGGTCCCTATTGTTTGTTCTAAACGTTTCTTAGTTTCTTCTACATTATCTAAATCGGTTAGATCATACTCGAATGTTCTTACTGTGTTTACATCAAATGGTATAGTTTCGCCTTTCTTTTTTAAGTGAATAATCGGCTTGTCTGTACATTTTCTATATCCCATTTCAAAAAAAACATTAGGATTATGCCCCGAAATGTCAGCTATGACAAGCTCCGATGATAAAAGCTTATCAATAATAGTTTGTGTAATTGAATCCGAATCATTAATTTGATCTACTCGTACAGGTTCAAAGCCACAACTTTCACAAACTGGACTAATAATATATTTGAATAATTTATCTGCATTACTCCTTATTTCACTATCTGTTTCTCCAATAGGAGATACTACAAAACAAGTTTTCATAAAATCTTTACCTCCCCAATTTTGTTTTATTTTATAAATCCCCCTATCCATTTTTTGAATGGATTGATTTCTAAGCAAAGTATTTAATGAGCCAGAGAACTGCCCCTCTGAATAATCAGAAATTCCTGCTTTCCGTAGAAAACTTTTAATTTCTTGAACAGTATGATAATTTCCATCAGCCAAAATTTCTATGATTTTTTCTTGTATTCTTGCACTTTTCGTCATATTTTCACACTCCTTTCTATTATAGGATACCATATTTCCTATAAACGTCAATGCTTTTTCACAAGAATATCTTGCGTTTTATTTTATTTCTTGTGCTTTTATTTTATTTTTGCATTTTATTCTTGTATTTTACATTTAAATTCGAATTAACCACTACAAAATAGTTTTATTTTTGAAGGTACAAGTATACGTTATAACCTAACAGATTTTCTCTTTTAAACGCCAAGTTATATTCAGTCATAAAAGAAACACCACCAACAGCTGATAAGAAAATCGTCGTCTTAATTTTCTCACCAACTGCCAGTGGTACTTCTATCATTCTATTTCGGCAATTCCGTCACTGTCTCCAGTTTAAATCCTTCCCACATATCTGCGGAAATATTCCACTCACGCAGATCTGTAACGATCTTATGGTAAAATGCCTGTCCGCCGCGGACAATATCGTAGGTGCGGGCGTCGCCTCTCGCTTCCAGGTGACGTCCAAAACTGCAGTTCGTCACATCCTCCGGACCGTAATCATCTACGTCTCCTCCTGGCCAGAAAATATAAAGTCTGGGAATATCATCAATCTGGCGCAGATCAATCCCTGCAAGCTTCAAGAATTTCTTTCCGGTAGACTCATGGGCAGTAAACACATGGGAATAACGCCATACCGTTCTTGTAAAATCAGATACGCGGAACTGGCCAAGCCAGTCTTCATCCATCATTCCATCTGAAGTCTCTCTGGAAACGATCACCACGACCGGGAATAAACGCTCGGAATCCTTCAGCGCTGTGATCAGATTTCCAAACATCTCCTCCCGCAGGATCCTTCTTCGGTTAGAGCACTCAATTCCATTAACAATTCCGATATTATCTACAATTGTCTTATAATAGCCCGGATAGCTGAAAAAGGTTACTCCCGGATCCTGGATAGTATGCTCTCTGGCCGGCTGTGCATATCCGTTGCAAACCTTCAGGATTACTTTCTCCTGACGGGATACCTCAAGCCCTGCCTCGGAATACCAGATCCGGCCGCCCACTTCCATATCCATATGTCTTACATGCATATTCAGGTGGCGGTTGCCCGGATCATAATTCACAGCCACATGATAAGCCAGAATATCCGCATGATAGGTGCTGGTCTTCTGTGGCATCTGTTTAAACAATCCGCCGTATTTTCCCACGATCCAGCCATATATACAGTCTGCTGCCTGCTGGAAAATCTCCGTAGCAGAAGCCAGCTGTTCCTCTCTCATCCTGCTCCCGTCCACCTCTGTACACATCTGGAATACATTGTGACGGATCAAAGGCTTCATCTCATAATGCCAGGACTCTCCCAGGCTCTCTTCACGCCCATCGTTATAAACATCACGCTCCTTAAAAATAGCGGTCAGACGACTGTCATGGAACTGACTGTCGTTTAACAGGGCAATGATCGTATTTACATTGATCGGTACCTTGCGGCTGCGATGAAGCAGCTGGTCTACCAGTGTCTGCTTGCTGGTCTTATAAATACGCTTGGCCAGATTCTCCACCTGCTGGTCACAATCCTCATCCAGAAGCTTCGCCACCTCAGGGTAAAGCTGTCCCTCTCCCAGTTTCAGGCGGAAATGACTCTTGATCATATCACTCCATCTGCCTGATTTATAAAGGGAATGTCCCAGATCCTCAAACAAGGTAACCATGGATTTATCACAAAGCTCCAAAGTTGCCAGAATACTGTTAAAGTATCTGGAAAAGCCCTTGTAATTCTTCCACAGTTCCTCTCCTTTATAACGCATATCATGCTCGATCTCATGCCAGCCCTCAAAAAACATGGTCTTAATCTGGATCTCGAAGGTATCATCAATATACATATCCCAGGTCTCTGTTGAAATCTCTGATCTCAAATATTCCGGAAGACGGCACACGCCGTTTAATTTCGTAGGTTTGAACTCCTCCTCGCTTCTTTCCGAAGTGGACCAGCCAATCACATCAAAGGTATTTTCCACAATATTTTGGCAGATTTCTACATCATCATCAAAATACAGGTTAATACGGACACCTACCAGGTCCTGCAGTTTCTTATTCTCCGCGCCATAATCTTTCAGAGCAAATTTATGAGCCATAGAAGAAGCTGTCTTGATTCTGGAAAAGCATCTGTAATACAGACCGCATTGTTCCAGGCGATCACTGATAATGCGCTTCAGATCCTGCTCCACGATAGCCGGAACCTTTACCTTCGCAGCCAGTTCCTCCTTTGTATAAATTACTCTTTTCTGTTCACTCACTAATTTTACACCACCAATTTATTTATAACTGCCGGAGCCCTCACGGATTACGGTCCGAAAACTACACAGTTATTATATTTTATATTCCGTACGTTCTACTAAGCATACACTTTAGAGCCTGTTTGAAAAATCATTCCTGCAATCTGCACGCCCCACTTTGCGGTATATTTTGCCCGAATTCGGTTGCCGTAGCCCGCTACGGCGCCCTCATCCGGGCAAAATCTCCCACAAATTGTGACGCACATCTTGCAGAAAGCCTTTTTCAAACACGCTCTAGTATACCAGAATTTTCCCAAATAAAAAAGGGATATTCCGAAATATAATGGAAAATTTCGGTTAAATATATATAATCAAAAGCACTTCTTACAAGCTTCATATCCTTGAGCCTCAGCCTGTGAGACTGGCTCCTGATATGCCTTATCCGGATTCATATTTCCACAGTCAGGAATACTGTGATATTTACTTCCTGTAGCAGATATCCATACCATTTCCTCCTGACTGTCATCTGCTGCAGCAATCTGTTCTGACTTTTCTGATGCTGCAGCTGCATCAGTTCCGCTATTATCTTCAGCTGTAAATCCCTTCTCCCCTTCACTTTGCCCAGCTGTTTCTCCATCACCTGAAGTATAATCATTGCAAGGATCTGCACTCCAGGTAATAGCACTTCCATCCGAAGAAGCTACAATGGTTCCCTGTTCATCAGAGCGATATACCTGAATTCCCATATCTGACAGTTTTTCCATGGTATCCGCATGCGGATGACCATACATATTTCCTGCGCCGCAGCTGATCACTGCAAATTCCGGAACTGCAGCCTGAAGAAAATCCCAGCTTGTGGATGTAGCAGATCCATGATGGCCCACACTTAACACGTCGCAGCTCAGATCAAGCCCGGAATTCACCATATCTGCCTCACAGTTAAAATCTGCATCCCCGGTAAAAACGAAACTGTTTTCTCCATTCGTCAGCTTAATTGCCACCGAATTAGCATTACTCTCTTTGCTGATTTCCTTTGGTGAAAGAATTGTAAATTCTCCCGAGCCAAATGTATACTCCGCCCCCACTGCCGGATGCTGTACTTCAAGCCCATGTGCTGCCACTGCATCCATAAAAGAGCCATAAAGGGAAGAATCATGGATATAATCTGCTCCAATCACATTGTCCACCTGAAATGCATTCAGACAGCCAATCAGTCCGCTCACATGATCCTCATCGTAATGGGATGAAATCAGATAATCAATTTCTGACACATTCTGCTCCTGCAAATAGGACACCACATAGCTGGACGCGCTTCTTGGACCACCATCATACAGCAGATTCTGTCCCTCTGACTGCACCAGAATGGATAATCCCTGTCCCACATCCAGGAAATGCACAGTCATGCTGCCGCCAGATGCCAGAACCTTTTCCCCGCTTCCAGGGAATACGATTCCTGCCATAAGCAGAATAAGCGTTAAAAGATAGCCTGCAATTTGTTTTCTTAAGTGTTTCATTTTATTCCTTCTTTCGTTTTTTTCACCGTAGGCACCGCTGTCCTGCTGCCTCTTTACTATTATAATATATTCTCATCCCCACAAACATCCCTGAATTATGTTTTCACAATTGCATTTTTAGCATATAATACCTGGAAGAGCATTTTATGAGGTCGTCCATGTATTACAGAAAAGCCTTATGTGCACAGCAGGAAAATGTAGACCAGGGTACCTTACAGATAACGGTCCATTCAAAAACAGACAACCGCCCTGTGGAAAATGCACTGGTCCGTATTTCTTATACAGGTGATCCAAACAGTGTCATTGAAGAAGTCCGCACGGATTCTTCCGGCAACACCCCTGTCCTTCAATTAAAAACGCCTCCTCTGGAATACAGCCTGAATGCTTCCGAGGAGGCGCAGCCTTATGCAGAATATTCCATGCAGATCAAAGCCGAGGATTTTCACCAGGAGGAAATCGCAGGCACAGAAGTCTTGCCTGCGGTTCTGGCCAAACAGCCTGTCCTTCTGAATCCCAGGCAAGACACTGTTTCGGAAAACAGAATTGTCATTCCTCCCCATACACTTTTCTATGAATATCCACCAAAAATACAGGAATCTGAAATTAAACCAGTACACGAAACTGGCGAAATTGTTCTAAGCAAGGTCGTAATTCCGGAATACATTGTAGTGCACGATGGGCCTGTAGGTGATAACTCCGCCTCTAATTATTATGTCCGCTACCGCGACTATATCAAAAATGTAGCAAGCAGCGAAATCTATGCCACCTGGCCTGACGACACTATCCGCGCCAACATCCTGGCAATTATGTCCTTTACCCTAAACCGGGTATACACGGAGTGGTACCGCAATAAAGGGAAAGACTACACCATCACCTCCTCCACCGCCTACGACCACAAATGGATCCGCGGACGAAACATCTTTGACTCTATCGACCGCATTGTAGACGAACTTTTCGAGAATTATCTATCCCGTCCTAACGTCCGTCAGCCAATTCTTACCCAGTACTGCGACGGAGAGCGGGTGCAGTGCCGGGACAGAGGATGGATGACACAGTGGGGAAGCAAGCGGCTTGGAGACCAGGGATATTCTGCTATTGAAATCCTACGGTATTTCTACGGAAACGATATGTATATCAATGTGGCAGAAGAAGTCTCCGGGATTCCTTCCTCCTGGCCAGGATATGACCTGGATATTGGTGCTTCCGGCAGCAAAGTACTCCAGCTTCAGGAACAGCTAAATGCTATCAGCCAGGCCTACCCTGCTCTTCCAAAAGTAAATCCGGACGGAATCTATGGTGCCCAGACTCAGGCCTCTGTCCGCAAATTCCAGAATATTTTCGGTCTTCCGGAAACCGGAATCGTAGATTATACCACCTGGTACAAAATTCAGGAAATTTACGTAGGCGTCACCCGGATTGCAGAATTACAATAAACATAATATGGCGGGATTTTCTCTCCCGCCATAAAATTCTAATCTAAACCTTATACTCTAAACGGACATGCCGTTTGTCAGCAACATCACCATATAGGAACCGGCTAACCATCAGCCTTCTGCCAATTCCCGCATCAATTCATGCACTGAAGTAATTTTGTCAATCCTTCCAACATTTGCCCCACAGAACATCAATCCATTCTCTACATCTCCCTCCACCGCATCGATCAATGCCTTGGTAATGCAGTACGGAACCTGTCCTGGATTACATTTTTCCAGGCAGTTATAGCACTTCTTTACTGGAATCCGTCCATTCTCTACCAGTTTCATAAAAGGATTGCAAAGCGCCCTTCCAGGCATTCCTACAGGGCTCTGGATAATCTGCACATCCTCTTTCCTTGCATTTACATACGCCTGTTTATACCTTTCATCGGCATCGCATTCCTTTGTCGCTACAAACCGGCTTGCGATCTGCACACCATCTGCCCCAAGTGCCATAGCATGATCAATATCTTTCCGGTCAAAAATTCCGCCAGCAACTACCACTGGAATTTCCCGGCCAAACTTTTCCTCATATTCCTTTTTACATGCAATAATATCCCGGATTTCCTGGTCAAAATCCATCTCATCCCTGTGAGCCAGCTGATCCCTGGAAAATCCCAGGTGTCCTCCTGCCTCCGGTCCTTCCACTACGATCAGATCTGCAGTCCGGTTATATCGATGTGCCCACATTTTCAGAATCAGATTTGCTGCCCTTTTTGAAGAAACAATAGGCGCAATCTTTGTTCTGCAAAACTCCGGTACCAGCTCTGGCAGATTCATGGGAAGTCCTGCGCCACTGATGATCACATCTGCACCACATTCCACAGCTTCCTTTACATGCTCTTTATAATGTTTCAGCGCTACCATAATATTAACACCGACCAGCCCTTTTCCCTTGGCAATCTCCCTTGCCATCCATATATGCTTTCTTATTGCCTTCAGATTGCACCCCGCCTGGTCTTTTTCAAAGCCAGCCTCATCATATCCGATCTGAGCTGTGGAAATAACTCCCACTCCTCCTTCTGCTGCCACTGCGCCAGCCAGGGAGCTACGGCTCACTCCCACGCCCATTCCCCCTTGAATAATAGGAAGTTCTGCCACCTTATCTCCAATTTTCAAACATCTCAAACTGCTTTTGTATTCTCTATCCAAAACAATATCCTCCATGCTTTAATTTAGTTTGATTTTAAAACTATTTTAGTATAAAGCATTATTGTTTTTATGTCAAGTTTTACTTTTATTCGACACTTTATTATGTAGTTTTTATTACTACATATTCGGAAGTTTTCCCTATAAAAAGGAATCCCCTTGCAAGATTTGCCGCCTGCAGCAGACCATCCCCCTCATCTGCATTTCCGTTATTTCCTCTCACTGCCTGGAAAAGCTTTTTTGGGTAATAGGAATTTGCTGCAGAATTGTCTGCTGCATCAAAAAAAGGCTATGCATATCCGTTTGATACACATAGCCTTCGCTTTCATTTTTTTACAGCTTTTTCATTTCAAAAAGATTAAAAAATCTTCAAAATATCATTATACATAACTACAACCATCAAAAGCATCAACACCATCAAACCTGCAAAATGAACCATGCCCTCAATCTGTCTGTTCACCGGTTTTCTCCGGATAGCCTCGATAATCAGAAATACAAGCCGGCCACCATCCAGTGCAGGAAGCGGAAGAAGGTTCATAACACCAAGGTTTGCAGATAAAAGTGCTGCCATATACAGCATATTTACCCAGATAGTCAGCATGCCCTCACTCTTACTTGCCTCATAGGTGCTGCCAATTGCATCAACTACGCCAACCGGACCGCTTAAATCCTTTACGCCCAGCCCGCCGGTAAGAAGCTCTTTTAGGCTGAGTAAGGTAGAGCGGATCATATATTTTACTTCCAGCGTTCCATACTTCAGCACTTCAAATCCCTGTGTCTTCGTGTACGCCAGATTATAAGAAAAATCAAGCACTGCTGTGCGGGACTCCGATGGAGTTACCTCAGCGTTGTATTCCAGGCCATCACGCTCATAAGTAATGGTCACAGGCTCACTTGTGAGAGGATGCTCTGCAAGATATGCAGTATAATCGTCCGAACTCTCCAGTCTGGTACCATTAATGGAAGTGATCACGTCCCCAGGCTCCACACCAGTTTCAGATAAGCCCATTCCCGGAATCAGGGATGCCACCTCAAGAGAATCGGTACTCTTTCTGTTAAAGCCAAGAAGGTATCTCACCTGTACGTCTGGTTTGAAGGCCAGCTCCACATCTTTGCCATCCCTCTCCACAGTCATATGAATGGTCTCATCCTCCTGTGGATTATTCAGATACATATACAGATAAAGATCTCTTGCCAGATCAATATGATACCCCTGATATTCTTTGATAATATCCCCTTCCTGAAGACCAGCTTCAGCCACAGTAGAACCACTCTCCACCTGCGTAACCTCTGCCGGGTCATAGCCCACCAGCGTAACAATGAGCACTGCAAACACAAAGGCCAGGATAAAGTTAAATACCGGTCCTGCTGCAACTGTAGCGATTCTTCCCCACACTGGTGCACCATTGAAAGTCCCCTTGGACTCATCCTCCATATCTTCTCCCAGCATGGCACAGGAACCGCCAAGAGGCAAAAGCTTCAGAGAATACCTGGTTCCATTCTTCTCTGTGCTAAGCAGCCTTGGTCCCATTCCAAGGGAAAACTCCGTTACTACGATCTTATTTTTCTTTGCAAGAAGGAAATGCCCCAGCTCATGAAAAAGAATGATCGCACTGAAAATCAATAATGCCAGAATAATCTTCAACCTACCACCTGCTTTCAATCCATTTATAAGTCTCGTCTTCTACTGCCAGTATCTCCTCCAGATCCGGATTCCGGATCACTGTATGTCTTTCCATAGACTGTGCAATAATGTCGTAAATATCCAGAAAGCCGATTTTTTCCTGTAAAAACTTCTTCACAGCCAGCTCATTTGCTGCGTTAAACACAGTAGGCATACTGCCGCCTTTTCTTGCAGCATCCATAGCCATTGGAAGCCCCAGGAATGTATCCATATCCGGATCTTCAAAAGTAATCTCTTTCAATTTATGGAAATCCAGTCTCTCTCCATCCAGATATCTGCGTTCCGGATAATAGAGTGCGTACTGGATTGGAAGCCGCATATCCGGAGTTCCAAGCTGCGCCATAACCGCACCATCTTTAAACTCTACCATCGAATGGATAATGCTCTTTGGCTGGACAACAACCTGAATATGATCCAAATCCACATCAAACAGCCATCTGGCTTCCATAACCTCCAGACCTTTATTGACCAGGGTTGCAGAATCTACTGTGATCTTCTGTCCCATTACCCAGTTCGGGTGCTTCAGGGTATCTGCAAGCGTCACATGTTCCAGTTCTTCTCTTTTTCTTCCACGGAAGGGACCACCGGAAGCTGTGATCAGAAGCTTCTCAACCTGCGCCCGCTTTTCCCCATGAAGAGCCTGGAAAATAGCACTGTGCTCACTGTCTACCGGAAGGATCTGAACTCCATGCTCTTTTGCCATCGGAATGATCAGATGACCTGCTGTTACCAATGTTTCTTTGTTTGCAAGGGCAATGTCCTTGCCCGCCTTGATTCCCTCCATTGTAGGACGGATTCCAATCATTCCCACAACAGCGGTAACCAGAATGTCTGTCTGGGGCATACGCGCAAGCTCCAGAAGTCCCTCCATACCAGACACAATTTTTACATCCATATCCGCAAGACGGTATGCCAGGTCCTTTGCCGCATTTTCATCCCACACTGCAATCAGCTGAGGATGAAACTCTCTTGCCTGTTCTTCCAGCATTTTCACATTTCTTCCTGCACTGATTCCCAGCACCTCTATATCGCCGTTAGCTCTCACTACATCCAGGGTCTGTGTACCGATGGAACCAGTTGAGCCTAAAATTGCAATTTTCTTCATTTGAAATTCCTCTCAGTCCATTTCAGGGACAAATCACATCTTATCATTTCCACACTTCTTATTCCTTTATGCCTCCCGCTGCCAATCCGGAATCAGATTCCCAGCACAAGCTTCGCCAGGAAATAAATAGCCGGAGCTGTAAAGATCACACTGTCAAATCTGTCCAGGATTCCACCGTGTCCCGGGATCAGTTTGCCATAGTCCTTGATTCCCTGATTTCTCTTAATAGCAGAAGCAGCCAGGTCTCCAACCATGGAGATCAGTGCTCCGACTGCACAAATCAGCGCATACTCTGCAATCTTTCCGCCAGTTGCTGCTGCATAAATTGCGCCCAGAAGCGCAGCGCCTGCCACGCCGCCTACTCCACCTTCTACTGATTTCTTCGGGCTGAGGATTGGTGCCATTTTGTGCCTGCCGATCAGCATTCCCACACAATATGCGCAGGTATCGCATCCCCAGGAGCATAAAAAGATCAGCCATACCAGAAATTTTCCATCTGGAAGGTTCCGGGTAAGATAAATAAAGGAGAGCATCACAGCCACGTATACCACCCCAAAGAACGCCGGCATTACCTGATCTGCCTTGAACTTGGGATAAGTAAATACGTAAACGAACATAAACATCATGAACGAAATGATCACGCCCATCATTCCATATTTTTCAAAATCCAGCGACATCAACACATAGTAGATCACAGCTCCAAGATAGCCTGCAATTTCCAGGGCATTAAAATGGTCTTCCCGGACCTTCATAACCTTATAAAGCTCCTGCATTCCGATCAGAGAGATCCCAAGCAGTGTAAAAAACAGCACATAACCTCCACTGATAATAGTCAGAAGCGCAACTGCGACCAGCACAATACCGCTTAAAAGACGTGTTTTAAACATCTTACTCCTCCTTCACACCGCCATATCTTCTGTCTCTTTGATTATATTTTTCAATAGCCTGTACTAATTCTGCTTTATGGAAATCCGGCCATGCCACGTCTGTAAAATAAAATTCCGTATAAGCCAGCTGCCACATAAGGAAATTGGAAAGTCTCTGTTCTCCGCTGGTGCGTATCAGAAGATCCGGATCCGGAACTCCTGCAGTATCCAGGTAGCTTCCAATCGTATCCTCTGTGATCTGATCCGGAGAAACTTTTCCATCCGCCACATCCTGTGCCATCTTTCGCATTCCTCTTGTAATCTCATCGCGGCTTCCATAATTCATGGCGATCTGGAAGTACAGCTCATCATAATCCTTAGAAAACTCCTCCAGTTTACGGATGCTTTCCTGAATATCCGGCGCAAAAGCAGAGATATCGCCGATAATTTTGATTTTCATCTTATTATCCCGGGATATCTTGATACATTTCTTCAGATAGCTGCGAAACAGCTTCATAAGCCCGTCCACTTCTTCTCTGGAGCGTTTCCAGTTTTCCGTGGAAAAAGCATATACTGTCAGATATTTCACGCCCAGATCTTTAATATCATAGCAGACCTGCTCCAGATTGGCGCAGCCCTTAACATGTCCATAGCCACGAGGCAGTCCCTTTGCCTTTGCCCAGCGGCCATTGCCGTCCAGAATAATGGCAATATGATTGGGTACGTTCATATTTTTCTCCTTGTGTTTTGTTTTTCTTTTTTCGTTATAAGCGTTCAGATTATTCGTACAATTTCATACAAAAGGGCAGAAAAGAGCTCTTTTTAAAGAGCTCTTTTTGCTGTTTCTTTATAAAAGGATCCTGTTTTGCAGATTTTTAGTCCAAACGGCTCTGCGCTTCAGGTAATATGCCCTTATACAGTCATAATCTCCTTACCTTTTGCTTCTACTGCAGCATCTACATCCTTGATGTATTTGTCTGTAAGCTTCTGAACTTTGTCCTCTAACTCTTTGATCTCGTCCTCAGATACATCCTCTTCTTTTTTCAGCTTCTTGTATGCATCGTTGGCATCACGGCGGATGTTGCGGACAGCAACCTTAGCTGCCTCACCTTTTTTCTTAACATCTTTAACCAGATCTTTACGGCGTTCCTCGGTAAGCTCCGGGAAAACAAGACGGATTACTTTTCCATCGTTATTCGGGTTCAGACCAAGATCAGAAGTAAGGATTGCTTTCTCAATTCCCTTGATCAGGCTGGATTCCCATGGCTGGATCTGGATCATACGAGCTTCCGGAACTGTGATATTTGCCACCTGCTGAATCGGTGTAGGGCTTCCGTAGTAATCTACTGTCAGCTTGTCAAGGATATGCGGATTGGCACGTCCTGCACGGATAGTAGTCAGCTCTGCTTCTAAGCTGCCCAATGTCTTTTTCATTTTCTCTTCATACTTCTGAATTCTTTCATCCATAAAATTAATCTCCCTCTTTATGATTTTCTGCCGGTAAGCAGTATTATCCTATTTTCTGCGCAACGCGCTTATACAGTAACCTTTGTTCCGGAAAATTTTCCGTGAACAGTGTTGATAATGCTGTTCTCCTCATCAAGAGCAAATACCATCATCGGCATTTTCTGCTCCAGACACATAATAGAAGCTGTAAGATCCATGGCTGCAAGCTTCTTGTCAACAACTTCCTGAATAGAGATCTCATCATACTTCACAGCGTCAGGATTTACCTTCGGATCGCTGTCATAAATACCATCAACTGCCTTCGCCAGAAGAATCGCATCGGCCTCGATCTCAACTGCACGAAGAACCGTAGCTGTATCAGTAGAGAAGTACGGATGTCCTGTACCGCCTGCAAAGAATACCAGCTTGCCCTGTGCAAAACTCTCTTCTACGCTGTCCTTGGAATACAGTTTGGTAAATGCACCACATGCAAAGGGTGTATAAATCTCAGTCTTCATACCTGTATATCTGCAAAGATCAGATACATAAATACAGTTCATAATGGTAGCAAGCATACCGATCTGGTCTGCCTTGTTGCGGTCTATCGTCTCACTGGTACGTCCTCTCCAGAAGTTTCCACCGCCGATCACAATGCCGATCTGTACTCCTTCATCAGAAATTGCCTTGATCTGCTTCGCTACTGCAAGAACAGTTGCCTCGTCAAATCCTGTTTTCTTCGGTCCGGCAAGAGCCTCGCCGCTTAATTTTAATAAAACTCTTTTCATTTCCATGCTTTTATCCTGCCTTATTTTTATTCTTTTATTTTACCATACTCCGGCAACAACCTCATTTCCGCTGTCATCAACAGTGGTAGAAACTGTGAAAGAGTCATAATAATGATATCCTGTCTCTCCGGTCTCCGGCTCGTTCTCATAATCACTTCCGTTAGCCTCTCCCAGTGCTGCAACTAGACTGGAAAGCGGCTGTCCGATATACTGTTTCGCCTTATCTGCACTGGAATCATCCGGTGCAGTATTACTGCCGCCACTATTATCCGGAGTACTTGTAGGCTGCGGTGCAGATGTAGGTGCAGCAGTAGGACCTGACTGCTGCGGCGCAGATGTAGGCGTTGGTGCTGTATCCGTTTCCTGAGAATCATCCTCAGAACTGTCTTCGCTGTCATCAAGACCAAGACGCGCCATCACTTCACTCAGGGTAGAAGTTTCTGTCTTACTCGTTCCTGTCAGATAAGTAGCATAAGGAATTCCATCCTCAGCAGTTCCATCCATATGAAGAGTGATCTTTGAAATTGTCTTCAGCGGAAGCTTACGGAAATAGCAGTCTGTATAATCCTCGTCCTCATACGTGATCCGGATGTCATAGCTTGTCACCGCATTTCCATCTGCATCCTTCTCGTCCGGCTCATAATAGTAAAGAGCCTTGTCGCCATCATTCAAAGTAAACAATCCATTGATCAGCTCTGTGCCCCAGTCATCATCGTCATCCGTAGTCGGACGAATGTAAAGTCCCTTCACAGCAGCTCCGGTACCATTCACAAGAATCAGCCTGGAAGCTGTGGAAGTCTTATCACCAATCACATTCTTGATATCTGCATCGTCAGATTTCTGCATATCTACCAGGGAACTGTCATCACTTGAAGCTGTATCTGTATTCTCAGCAGGAGCCACGGTTACCTGGCCATCCTTGCCTGTATCTTCAGTCTTTTTTTTGCCACATCCAGCTGCTGCCAAAGCAGTGACCAAAAGTGCTGCAAGAATCACATAACGTTTTTTCATAATCTATATTCCTCCCACAAAATGGAATTAAACTCCTCTAATATCCACTTTTTGTTCTCCATTATTATTACAGAGTATGACAGACTTGTCAACCGAACGCGGGATGATTTCATACAATTTTTAAACTTTTCGTTACTGTTCACTCCGTTCACAGTAACACGCTTCGCGATGCACAGAAATCATGCTTTGCACGATTTCGCGCCGCAACTCTCGGGTTTCTTTTCCCCATTCTCTCTGGTGCCTTCACCGGGAAGGAAGATCCTGCGTACTTCTTCTGTGAACAAAAAGAGCCAGGGACAGTTTTCTCTATCTCTGACTCAAATAGTTTTTGACAACATGTCTCAATGTTTAAAACCCGGCGTCTCTTCGCTCTTTACGCATATCCCTGCGGAGCAGAGCTGCCTCATGGCGACCTTTCTCTGCTTCTGTGTGGATAATAAGGCCGGGGATTCGGGTAGGACGCTCATTCTTATCCACAGCTACCATCACAGAAAAAGCACGGTTTACCAGGTAACGCATTCCATCACCGCGCTCCACATAGGAATCAATTTCCACTTCCATGGAGGTATTTCCCACATAGGTCACATAGCCGATCATCACAAGGATCTCGCCCTCGTAAACGGGCTCCTTAAACTGCAGATTATCTACAGCTGCAGTTGTAACACGGTAAGTCCCGCAATGACGCATAGCAACCACGCCAGACACCTCATCCACCCACTGCATCAGCATTCCTCCAAACAATCTGCCGCCGGCATTTAAGTGCTGGTGCATGATCAGATGAACCTGCTCCGTTCTGGAATCCTCTACGGTTTTCATCAGGCGGTTTTCTTTTGTTGTTTCCTTTGTTTCCTTTGCTTCCTGTGTTTTCTCTTTTATTTTCTCTTCCATAGCCAACCTCTTTTTACTGTTTTCATGCTGCCTGTGCAGCGAATATTAAATAAATACCATATTGACCTGTCTGACTTTTTATATGTTGCATCTTCACAGCTGATTCCCTATAAATGTTCAACAGAAATTTACGAAAGCCGGGAATTTTTCATCATAAAAATTCCCAGCTCCCATTGTTTTTAATATAAATTCTTCACCTTGAAATCACGCTCTGCTTCTCGTCTCTGATCTTTCTTAGCGATATCCTGACGTTTGTCATACAATTTCTTACCTCTTGCCATACCAATTTCCACCTTCACAAGGCTGTCCTTGAAATAGACCTTGATTGGCACAAGGGTAAGACCTTTTTCCTTCAGTTTGGCTTCCATCTTGTTGATCTCACTGCGGTGAAGGAGAAGTTTACGGATACGAAGGGGATCTTTATTGAAAATATTGCCTTTTTCGTATGGACTGATGTTCATTCCATAGATATAAACCTCCCCATTCTGAATCCGCACAAAAGATTCCTTGACGCTGCATTTTCCCATACGCAGGGATTTTACTTCTGTTCCTGCCAGGGCAATTCCTGCCTCATACGTGTCTTCTATAAAATAATCGTGAAATGCCTTTTTATTATTTGCAATCAGTTTGATTCCTGGTTTCTTTGCCATAAGTTCCTCCCTATATGGATTTCCGCCTGCAGGCGGGCGTTCAAAACAAAGGGTTGCTGTTCTAGAGCGTAGTTTCTATGCATCGCAAAGCGTGTTTTTGATCGCAGAATGAACAGTAACTTCTAATTACCACTCTTGCTCCTCTGCCAGAACAAAATCCACAGTCTTCAGCATGGTATCTGCGTCCGCAACTCTCACACGCACCTTCTGTCCCAGTGCAAACACCTTGTGTGTCACATCGCCGATCAACTCGTAAGCATCCTGATCAAAGGTGTAGTAATCATCCCTCAGTGTATTTACATGAACCAGTCCCTCTACCGTATTTGGAAGTTCCACATAGAAGCCCCAGCCAGTAACACCGGAAATGATTCCTTCAAATTCTTCCCCAATATGGTAAGACATATATTCTGCTTTTTTCAGCTTGTCAGATTCTCTCTCTGCTTCGTCCGCCCGGCGCTCACACACACTGGACTGGCGTGCCACATCTTCCAGAATCTCTTTATAATGCTCTGTTTTTCCCTCTCTTTCCAGACGTCCCCGAAGCTTATCCTTAATGATCCTGTGAATCTGAAGATCCGGATAACGACGGATTGGAGAAGTAAAATGGCAGTAATATTTCGCTGCAAGTCCAAAATGGCCGCTGCATTCTGTAGTATACTTCGCCTGTTTCATGGTTCGAAGAGTAAGGCGGCTGATCTGTGGCTCGTTTGGAAGTCCCTCAATGCTCTCCAGAATAGTCTGGATCTCCTTCGGGGTAATCTCCTGTCCATGCTTCTGCACCGGCACTCCCTGATTATGAAGAAGTGTGAGAAGGCTCTCCACTTTCTCGGGATCCGGAGTCTCATGGGTACGGTAAACAAACGGCATATCATCCCTGCAGCACTCCTCTGCCACAGTCTCATTTGCCATAAGCATGAAATCCTCAATGATCCTTGTTGCCACATTTGCCTCATATGGCTTAATGTCAATGGCTCTTCCTGCTGCATTTAAGATAATCTTGCTCTCCGGAAAATCAAAATCAATGGAGCCTCTGTGATGGCGGTTTCCACGAAGGATTTCAGAAAGCTCTTTCATCAGGAAAAACATGGGAACAAGTTTTTCATAGCGTTTCTTTGCCTCTTCGTCAGCATCCTCCAGAATGTTTTTCACATCTGTATAATTCATTCTCTCATCTACACAGATCACAGTCTCTGCAATCTTATGGGAAATCATATTTCCTTTTTTGTCAATATCCATAAGACAGCTTAAAGTAAGACGATCCTGCCCCTGGTTCAGAGAACAGATTCCGTTGGAAAGCCGTACCGGGAGCATGGGAATTACACGGTCTGCCAGATATACACTGGTTCCCCGCTTCAACGCCTCACGGTCAAGGGCACTTCCTCCCTGTACATAATTGCTTACATCTGCAATGTGAACACCAAGATGATAGATGCCATTCTCCTTTGTCAAAGTAACTGCATCATCCAGATCCTTGGCGTCTTCTCCGTCAATGGTGACGGTCTGAAGATGGCGAAGATCCAGTCGGCCATCCCTGTCAGCATCCAGAACATGATCTGGTACACGGTCAGCCTGACGGATTACTTTATCCGGAAATTCGCTTGGAATGCCAAAGCTTTTTACAATGGCAAGGATATCTGTTCCAGGTGCACGACAGCTTCCCAGATTCTCTACGATCTTACCTTCCGGATTGCGGTTCTTGCTTCCGTAGCTGGTGATTTCCACCACTACCTTATCCCCGTCCTTGATTCCCTGGGAATCTTTTCTCGGAATAAATACGTCCCTGGAAAATTTAGGATTGTCGCTTACCACAAAACCAAAGTCACGGCTGTTCTCGTAGGTTCCCACGATCTGGGTCATACCTCTTTCCAGAACTTTTACTACAATTCCCTCACGGCGTTTGCCTTCCTGCGGCTCTTTTGTGATTATAACACGAACCTTATCCTGGTGCATAGCCGTTCCGGTACAATCTTCCGGAATAAATACGTCGTTGTCTTCCCCCTCGATTTCCACGAAGCCAAAGCCCTTGGGATGACCGATGAAGGTGCCTTCCACAGATGGACTGTCCGGATATTCGTTGTACTTATCTTTTCCCCTGCCGTAACGATCGTCGGGCTTGCGGTGATCATACTTTCCAGCCTGCTTATCATTATATTTCTTATCGGAATGTTTCTCATCTTTCTTCCCGGTACGTCTCTCGGAGCTTTCTTCTGCATATTTCCCGGAACGTTTACCCGAAAACTTCTCGTCACGTTCTTCTCTTTTTCCACGCTGCTTCTCTTTCCCGCGCTTTCTTCCAGTTACTTTGGAATAACGTCCCTTGGAATCCAGGTCAGCCTTTCCCTCTGCTACCAGATCATCCAGAACACGGTACAGATCTTTCTTCTCGTCCTTTGAAAGGCGCAGAAGACCTGCAATTTCCCGGAAGCGCATAGGCTGGTACACTGGATCACCAAGAAGCTCCATCATAAATTTTTTTCGTTTGTCAAATTCTCTGTCTTTACTCAATTTGTCTCCTTCTTAATACCTGCACACGCAAGCTGCTCTATTAAAATCGCACGCACAGACTGTAATTATCACGAAACTTTCCTACCATCTTTCCATAATTTCCTATTATCAGGAAAGAATCCTGCAAAGCAGGATTTTCCGCTTACATAAAAAACACTCTTGCGATCAGATCAACAAGAGTGTTTCCCAGTTTATTCTTAGAAATTCAGGTTCAATACAACTGCCAGTACAAAGAACAAAACTCCCATAACTGTAGTTGCCTTAACAAGACCGCCCTCCATGGAACGTCCTTTGTTCTTACCCCAGTATGTGTCTGCAGCTCCGGCGATCGCACCAAGACCCTGTGACTTACCTTCCTGCATAAGGACTACTACGGTAAGGGCAATACAATCTATAACAAAAAGAATTGTTAAAATCGTTCTTAAAATCTGCACGTGGTTACACCTCCTAATCAACTAGGAGATATTGTACCATAGCCAGCATTTGATTTCAACTCTTTTTTATCTTGAATTTGGACGAATTACGCTATCGTTTTTTTCAGGGTCAGGCAAACGGATTCTCATACATCGACAGTCTGCCAAGCTGCTCATGGATTCTCAGAAGCTGATTATACTTGGCATTTCTATCTGAACGACATGGTGCACCAGTCTTGATCTGCCCCGCACCAGTTGCCACTGCAAGATCTGCAATAAAGGAATCCTCCGTTTCACCGGAGCGGTGGGAAATAACAGAGCGATAACCCGCCCGTGCAGCCAGTTCTACTGCCTCCAGAGACTCTGTCAGGGTTCCGATCTGATTTACCTTGATCAGGATTGCATTTGCTGTTCCAAGCTTTATTCCACAGGACAGCCGTTTGATATTTGTCACAAAAAGGTCATCCCCAACCAGCTGTACACGGCTTCCAAGCCGCTCCGTCATAGCTTTCCAGCCCTCCCAGTCATCCTCCTGCAGTCCGTCCTCGATAGAAACAACAGGAAATTCATCCAACAGATTTTCGTAATAACGGATCATTTCATTAGAATCCCGGATCACTTCTTTTCCAGTCATCTTACTCTCCCCAGGAAAATAGTAACCGTCTTTTTCTCCGTCATATAATTCACTGGCTGCCGCATCAATGGCAATGCCAATATCTTTTCCCGGCTCATATCCGGCGTTCTTCACAGCCTCAAGGATCAATTCCAGAATCTCCCTGGAATCCTTCAGATCCGGTGCAAAACCACCCTCATCGCCCACTGCTGTAGACAGATTTTTCTTTTTTAAAAGAATCCTCAGTGACTGATAAATCTCCACACACATGCGGATTCCCTCTGAAAAACAGGAAGCCCCAACTGGCATGATCATAAACTCCTGAAGATCCACTGTATTGTCCGCATGCCGCCCCCCTTGTGTCAAGCTAATGACACAAAATTTTTGTAATTTGTCCATCATCACTTCAACTGCAGATTTTCTGCACCTGCTCTACATACTTCACCAGCTCATCAGCAAAATTCCATTCAATTTCTATTCGCTTATCATTATATACCTTGATACCACGAATAAAAGTTACTGCTATCTCTCTGGTTAATTGCTTATTTCCTTCGATCAGGTCTGTCAGGCACTGTCTGCCATCGGGCGGAAGTTCAAATAAACGTTCAGCCGCTTCACTCTGTTCTGTCTCCATTTGCGCTATCGCTAAGGTTTCTTTCTCAATTTGTTTATCCAGCTTGTCATTTTTTCTGGTGAACTCTTCTTCTGAGATTTCTTCCATTGCATATCGCATATATAGTTCAGTCTTCTGGTGCTTGTATCTGCTAATACTGTCTTTGGCATCCCGAATCTTTTTTGCAGCTCCATTCACTTTTGATTTTAATTCTGCTTTCTGTAATTCGAGTACCGGTTCAGCATCATCACTGATCTTTGCAAACAGCTTTATTGCCCTGAAAATCATCTCATTGAACTCGTCATCATATAAATTGTCTGTTACACAATCTTGATTTGCCACATTAAATTTCCTTGGGCACTTAAAGTGCGGATTGCATCTGGTTACATGCTGTAGATTCTGACCGCATCCCCCACATTTTACCAATCCTTTCAGCGGATAATTATTATTGTGGGTTTTGCTCCTCTTTCTGGAATTTAATTCCAACTTTTCCTGTACAGCATCAAACACCTCTTTAGAAACAATCGCTTCATGCGTACCCTCAACCACAATCCAGTCTTCTTCTTTTGTTTTCAAATGCTTATTACTTCCTACCGAAGCAACTTTCCACTTGCCGCCAATCGTAGTTCCCGTATACGTTTCTGTCATCAGTATCAGTCTTACAGTTACCGGATACCAGATATATTTTTCTGTTGTTTTCTTCACACCAGTTTTCAGAACTTCTCTTTTATATTGACCTGGACTCATAATTTTCTGCTCATTCAGGTAACGTGCCAGCTGAGTAATATTCATTCCATCAAGATATTTCTGAAATATCATCTTCACAACAGGCGCTGTCTCCGGATTAATCACGAGGCTGGTCACATCTTCATCAGGCTTCAAATATCCATACGGTGCTCTCGCTCCCATATATTTTCCAGCTTTCTGACGCTGTATCAAAGTTCTTTTTACTTTAACGGAAGTATCAATGCTATGATGTTCGTTAATAATATTTCTGAAACCAACATCAATTCCCGGCATACCAGATTCATATTTCATACTATCAACATTATCATTGATCGCTATGAATCTCACATTCATAAATGGAAAAATTTGTTCCAGATATGTGTCAACCTCTATATGATTCCTGCCGAATCGAGAAAGGTCTTTCACTATAATTGTGCTGACTTTTCCATCTCTTACTAATTCCATCATACTTTGAAATCCTGGGCGATTGAAATTCGTTCCACTATAGCCATCATCTTTGAATTCTAACACTTCCGTATTTTTGAACTCATTTTTACTGGCTATGTATTGCCCAATCACAATTCTCTGATTGGTAATACTATTGGATTCATCCAGCATATCCTCATCTTCCAGCGACAATCTTAAATACTTTACTATGCACTTACCATCTGACATCTGATCACCCCCTCCTCTAAAATTTCTGATAACGCCTGTATTTCATCTTGAAATTTAAATTCGATCTCTATACGTTTGTCTTCATATAAAGAGATTTTCTTTATATAAGAACGGACAACATCTTTTGTAAGGAATTCCAAATTCTTTCCTTTACTGAATTCAGCAAGCCACGAGAAGTTCTTTTTACACAATTTTTCTGTAATTTTTCTACTCTTCTCAATTTCTTTCTGTCTTGTAACCAGGTCTTTTTCGACCACGGTTATTCTTTCTGTCATACGATTATATGCATCCGTATCAATCTCGCCCGAAACATATTGCTCATATAATTCAAATCGTCTTGCTTCGTTCCTTTTATTGAGCTGAATAATCTTACTCTGTTCCCTGTTCAAATATTTTTGGAATGTTTCAAAATATTCATCATTAAAGCGTTTCAGTTGCGTTTTTAATTCACATACTATTTTTAGCTGCATGATGAGTGCCCGATACACCAGTTCATCAATTACTTCTTCTTTCCAGCGATTACAGTTATATTTTTCCTTGGAAATTTTTGCATAATTACCACAAATGAAATAGTAATTGTAATACAAAACACCATTCTTTTCGCTGTAATAGTATCTCCGAACCATATTAGCGCCACAGTCACCACAGTATATCAATCCAACATACTTATTATCCTGTTTTCCATGAGTCTGCATATTCGATAAATCTTTTTTGGGCAATGCTTTCTCCTGCTTTAATTTGATTACATTTTGTACTTTTTCAAATAATTCAGCACTCACTATAGCCTTATGGGTATTCACATGTTCAATCCATTCTTCTTTATCCAACATTATATTTTTTTCTTTTGTAAGAAGTGAGGTTCTTGTTTTATGTGAATAAGTATTTCCCAAATAGTGCCTATTTTCCGCAATCTGTTTAATTACAGATGATTGCCAATGCATATCCGTTTCGTCAATTCTATCCAAGAATAACTTCCCAGTTCTTGCGTATACCCTTGGCGAAGCCAGCAGCATGGTATTAAACTCTCTCGAAATTTTCAAATATGACTGCCCTGCAGCAAGTTTTTCAAATATTTCTACTACATACGGTGCAGTTAGAGGATCGGGAACCGTAGTAGATTTTCCTTTTTCATCTCTAGCTCTCTTATACCCATAAGGAGCATCTCCACCACAATATTCACCTGACTCCATCTTAATTTTCATAGCACTTGCCATCTTTACTGATGCATCTTTTGCATACATATCATTTGCAAGATTCGATATCATGATTCCCAGCATCTGATTGTCACATTCAGGACTGATACTGTCATAGTTATCATTCACTGATATAAAGCGTACTTGCATAAACGGAAATATTTTTTCCAGATATTTCGATACTTCTTCCAAATCTCGACCAAATCGTGATAAATCTTTTACTATGACCGTATTTATTTCTTTTGTTTTGATGTCACCTAGCATTCTCACAAAATCATCGCGATCAAATTTCGTACCTGATATACCGTCATCCTTATAAAACTTTACAACTTCAATATCCGGATGAGATTCTGCATATGAAAGAGCAATCAATTTCTGTGTTTCCAACGACTCTCTTTTTTCTCCGTTGTTATCTACAGATATTCTGGTATAAATACCGGCTTTCCAAACCTTCTGTGGTGATGCCTGTACGAATGTTTCAGCCTGTTTCATCTGGCGATTTCTTGTTCTTGCCATTATACAGCCACCTCCTGTTTTGTTTTTCCAATCTGTTCCGCCAGTCTTGCAGCTGTTACCAGCTCATCCTGGAATCTGTAAACAATCTCTATTTTTTTCCCTTCAAATACATTTATTTTTTCCACATATTGAAGAAGCATATCTCTGTCAAGATCTCCCAGAGATGGTTTCTCAAGAAATGTATTCACCCATTCTTCGCACAACAGCTTATTTTCCAGCAGATCTTCCATATATTCTTCCTGCTTTTCAATATTGCTTTCCAGACTTTTAATTTCTGTCTGATACCGCTCTCTAAGTAAAGTATAATCATCCTTGGAAATAACTCCTGATGCAAGATTTCCTGATAATGAATGTAACAACTTATAATATTTATTGACTTTGTTTCGTAATTCAAGTATCAGGTCATCATGCTGTATCAACGTCTGTGTATCCAAAGAGTTCTCTTTTAAATACTCTACTGCACTTCGTATGGCATCCGTCATCTTGCTGTACATTTTCAAAGAATCCATCACCAGTTGAATCAGCACATCTTCTCTAATGCTATGCCTGGAGCATTGATCCTTCTTTTTATTGTAAGAAGAACAGATATAAAAAACTGTCTTTTCTCCCTTGTAACTATTGGTTCGCCGAATCAGATTACTTCCACAGTCTCCACAGGATAATAACCCACCAAATAAATAAAGTCTGTTTTCTCCGGGAGCTATCCTTGTATCCTTCGCAAGTAACATCTGAACTGTTTCATATTCTTCTTTTGTAACGATACCTTCATGATGATTTTCAAAAATTACCCATTCTTCTTTTGGCAATGCCCTCTGCACTTTAACTTTATAGTTAATTCTTTGGGACTTTCCCTGCTGAAGCACTCCGTAGTAGATTGGATTTTTTAAGATACGGATAATTGCTACTGCTGACCACCTGGATGTCAAATGTGTCTGAAATGACGATTTGAAATTTACTCCGGTCGCACGTTTGTAATCAGCCGGTGCAAGAACTCCCAGTTCATTCAGTTTATCTGCAATCAGCTGATTGCTCATGCCCTCCATCTTCCAGGTAAAAATATCTCTTACATGCTTTGCAGCAACCGGATCAATTTCTATCTGACTTTTATCAGTATCACACTTTTTATACCCATATGACACGTAATTTCCCACATATTCTCCAATATTTCTTTTTGCACTCAAGTGGCTTCTTACTTTTTGAGAATTCTGTCTGCAATACGTGTCATTGACAAAGGATTTTACCGGTAATACAAGATGTGTATCGGTAATGTTTGCTGTTTCAGAATCATAATTATCATTGATTGCTATAAATCGTACTCCCAGTTGTGGAAATACTTTTTGAATATACCGATCAACATCTATATGCTCCCTACCAAATCGGGATAAATCTTTTACAATGATACAGTTGATTTCCTTATTTTCAATTGCTTTGAGCATTGCCTGAAAACCAGGTCGATTAAAATCTGTACCTGAAAAACCATCATCTTTAAATGTCTCAACAATAGTAATATCAGACGTCGATTTCATATAGTTATCAATCAAAATTGACTGATTTACAATAGATTCACTTTCAGCCTTATCTCCGTCCTCAATACTGAGACGAAGGTACTTGGCTGCTATCCAGATATTTTTTTGCATAAAAAACACTCCTATCCAAAGATTCTGCCAAAACAGAACCCTTAAATAGAAGTGCTCTATTCAAATTTAGTCCTGTTAGCATTATAGCACACTTCGTCTTCTGTGTGAATATGAAATTTTGTTGTTCCAGTTATTTCCTTACGCCAATCCAGCTTTCTTTGCTACAAGCTGTTTTGTACAATCTATATAGGAAAGGGAAGCTGCTGCATTAAAAACACTTTTTACGACATAGCCCATATCTTCATATACATACGGATTATCAGAGTGGTTAAGCAGCACCTCCATCTTATTATTTTTCCTGCTATCCAGCTCTGAAATCAAATCCTTGTACTTTGGCAAACTATCTCGGTCAATCTCTTTGATATCAACCGTTTTCAACGCTTCTAATCTTTCAACTGCTGTCATGGACATCGCCTCCTTTTCCTATAGTTACCATTATCGAAAATAAATATTCGTAACAGCTATGTAGTCTTCTCTTCCATTCCCATCTGAATCTGTACTGCTTTCAGTACCCGATCCAGGCTCCACTTGTTCACTCTTCCGCATTTCTCAATAATACATTTCGTAGAAATGCTTATAACCTGTTCAGCCAGTGCCAAACTTCCTTTTCGGATTCCCGTCATATCATATTTGCTGATAAATACATGTGTTGGCAAATACCGTTTCTTATATATTCTTGATGTCAGCGGAACTACCGTTATGACTGAACTGTATGTATTGGCTTTATTATTACTCACTACGATTACCGGTCTCACTCCACCCTGAACCGAAGTTGTCGGGAACATACCGAGATCCGCCCATAAGATATCGCCTCTTCGAATCGTCACTTGTCATCTCTCCAATCTTTTTTTATTTGTAAAGCATTCATAGCGCTATATTGGCTCCACAGGAATACGGCAGAGTTTCTTTCCCATAAGGAAAGCTCTGCCGCATAACCTCTATAGCCAATTTGATTATTAAACAGTGCTCGCTCGATTCTATTTATCCTCGATACCCCGAATCGTTACTCCCGCATATGCAGGAAGGGAATAATAACCTGCCCGGATGCATACTCCGGACCACAACCCGGAAACTCTCGTTTCCAGGCTCCAGCAGTTCATAGGTTTACCAGTTACAGACTTCTCAGGATCTGCAAGTGTATCGCATCTCATACATATCATCGCATCACCAGCCTGCCAGCTGGCTTCGGTCAGTGCTTTTTCGCAGCATTACGGACTGAACTAAAAATCTTGGTTTTGTCTTATAATCCTATAGCGGCATCTTCCTCGTGCTCTCTGCATGAAATGTCACGTCAGTTATTATTGGATATTCAGTTATCATGGTTCATTTTAGGAAGTCCTTTAACTTCCTCTAATTACTAAAGTCAAATGACTTTGGCAGATGCAAAAGATTTTGAAAAATTTTTTAAAAAAATTTATTCATATACATTTCACGCATCTTATTAAGAGTGGATTTCAGCTTGTATGACAGCATCTGTCTGGAAATCCCCATAATCTCCGCCATCTGTGTCTGTGTCTTATTTTCAAAGAAAATGCCATAAATAATCATGCGTTCCTCTGAGTCCAGCTGATTGATCACTTTATGAATATCCTGCTGTTCCATTTTTGTCAGTACACAGTGCTCCACATCACAGTTCAGATCTGGAAAATCCTCAATCATGAAGCCTTCTCCATCAATGGACTGACCGCTGTAAGGTACTTCTCTCAGCATCTTATCCACGACCTCACCCAGTTCGTTCTTAATCTCAACTTTTTTTGCCTTGCTGCTTCTGTAAAAATTGTTCATCGCATACGCAACTTCTTTTGTTATCTCGATCATTTCTCCGTCAATATTTGCGTAATACTTTCCTTCATAAAAATATGGGTGTTCAATATACATATCCGTTCCTCCTGAATTTGAAATCTTGTTGCTCGTTTCAAATCCAGAAGGCGGACCTCTGTTTAGGATCATGCCTGCTCCGCCTTTGTCCTGCCGGGACACGCCCGCAGTTATTGGCTGCGAAATTCAGGCACGAAAAAAAGCCCCAGTAGTTTTTTCTTAACTACTGAGGCTTTCGTCTCTTATCTAATATTCAGTTATCTATGCCTTCTTTCGTCAGCATAATCATTGTATCAGGATAAAGTTCACAAAGTATCCGCAATATGTTCCCATAAGTTCATGTCATTATTGGAATCGTACATATTTCAGTATAAAAAGTTCACCGTGTTATTCTTCTACTTCTTTTCCATCTATATATAGTTGAAATTTATCAGGATTATTGACTATATCGTAGTCTTTTCCGTATTCTACAGGTCTGTATTCGGCTGTCATTACCGATTCCCCATCTTCAATATCTTCTTTCCATAAATAGATGTTCATATCAAGACTCGTCGCATATCCCCTGTCTGTGGAGAATTTTGTCGAATAAAAAGAATCATCCTTGTACATCTGCAAAAGCTCTCTTACAAACGCTTCTCTATCCTCAATATTTTCCCGGTTAGCGACTACGGTTAGGTTTTCATCCCGATTTACGGAAAATGTTCCTACCACATCCGGTTCACCTTCCTTATGACTTGATTCAGGTTTCCCATAAATACTTCCTGCAGCAATTATCAAGATGACTGCTCCTGCGATCACTGCAATTATCTTTTTCTTCATATTTTCATTAATTTCCTTTTAATTGTTTTACTGCGTAATTGATTACTTCTTCCGGTGTAGGTCTGTCTCCTTTAAGATTTACCTTCTTCCATTCTGCCTGTACAACCGGATCTGGATCATCAAATCCAGCATCAATCGCTATCTGCATTTCCCGACGCACCTCTTCTGGTGTCGTATTGTACTTTTCTGCAATTTTCTCATAAATAGTTTTTTCTCTCATTTACCCGCCCTCCGGTTTTAAAGAATTATTTATAGTTCTTTAGAACTACTATATCATGATTCTCACTATGAAAAAAGATACTTTCACAAACGAATTCATAAAAAAGAATAAAAAAAGAAGAGCTTAATGCCCTTCGATTTCAATGCCTATTTCATTAGTCTACCAAAGCTCTGACCGCATTTAAAATTCTTTTCTGCTCGTCCTTTGGCAATTTCCCTATCATATCAGATAATTCATTGGTAACACCTGTGACAGAATGTGTCACAACATCTATCAGTAGCGCATCAGCCGATACATCAAGTGCATTGGCAATTGCTACAAAGGTATCCAACTTTGTTACTTTCAGTCCTCTTTCTATCACACTGACATGTGTTGTACTTAAATTTACCAGCGCCGCCAGTTCTTCCTGTGTAAGATTTTTTGCTTCTCTTGCTGCTTTGATTCGCTGACCAACCGCTTTTAAATCCATCGTAGCACCTCCTTCAGAACGATAATTCGGTCTAAAATTAGTATACTGATGGATAATTAAAAGATACAGAATCCGCAAATCAAGTTATAGTTCTATAGAACTAGTTTTCACTTTTTATACATGCAACACACAAAAAAAGCCACCAGAAGAATTAGTATCCCCTGGTAGCTCCATTAAAATTTATCATTTGTTAATGTGCAACACTCATGCTCTCGTCAATCCATTTCTGTACCATTTGAGCACTTACATTAAGATAGTGGGCTATTTTATCAACTTTCATTCCATCCGCAGCCATGGATAATGCTGAGGCTTTTGCTTTTTTCAGCTCACCACTTTCAATACCTTCACTATAAATCTGTTCCATTTCACGGCACATGAATTCCACCCCTTTCTGTGTTTCCTTCAATTCGTATACTCTGTCAGCAAGTATCTTACTGTGCATATCTTCTGCATTCTTACAGTGAAGATCATGCATCAGTCTGCCTAATTCTGTATCCTCTTGTTTCTTAGAATTTACATAAATAATATGAGCTTCATCTTTGAAATTCTCACTGACTTCTTCGATTTTTCTGTCTACATGATAAATCGGAAGTCCATAGCCAAGTGCATCATCTCTGGTGATAAAAATCACGTAGCTTTCTGGAAGGTCATCAAAATCCTGTCCCGGATTTAATGTGTTCATATCCATTAAACCACTATGATATCTTGCTCGTTTTGGGGATGCCCCTTCATTATCCTGTTGGATTTCTACATCCATCTGCTTGCCTTCAGAGTCTCTGGCAACACAGTCCAGAATAGCTGAACGTCCCTGTAAATTCTTATAGTCCTTTTGAAGAACCTGATCAATCACTTTCAGATCCTTTTTATCCATAATTACCTGCAAAACATATTCTGTACATTCCCGTTTCTTGAATACATTCCGCATAAACACATCGCTCATGATGGTAAGGTCTTTTAAGATACCCTTGTATCTTTCGTAACGTGTTTCCAATTCTTCTGTTTTCACAGTTTCTGCTTTCGCCACGTCCATTCTCGCCTCCATTCTTTGCTATGTCAGGATAGGTTCCTTAATGTCTCCTATCCCAATTTCATCTTAACATCAAAACCAGCTTTTCACAAGCCACTATTTTATCCTACACCACTTGAAAACAATAATTTCCAATCAGCTTCGTCCAACTATTATATTTATTCTTTTCACACACCTTTCGGCAAATTTCATTTTCCATCAACACACAGAACATCTTATCATAATCAAATGCCCAAACAGCACCATTCACATGGTTTTCCACTGCTTTCTGATCTATGCTCTTTAAGCGTGTGACCATTTTTTCAATTTCTCCATTTCCCAAGTTACCGATATTTTTACAGATAAACCGAAAGAAATTCAACGTTGCATATTCGTCATACCAATGGAACTCTTCTGGATTGTTTTTAATTTTACTGGCTCGCTGCTGTTCTTTGATTATCTGATCAGCTACACCTTTCATCGAATCTTCGTATCTCATATTACTCACCTACTCTTCCTCAACACCCAGTGACGGTTTAAATCTTTTATCCTTTGCCTGCGGCACCACGATCTCATAAAAATAAAATCCCAGATACCCAAGTGCCTGCTTCTTCATTTTATAAAAAGAAGTCCTGCCTATTCCTAACTCCTGCTGTACTTCCACATCTGTCTTATTATAATGACTGCAAAAACAAGAATGAAGGATCTCACTGAGCATCACACCATTCGGTGCATAAAACTTCACCAGTGTCATTCCACGATAGATCATATCTGACAAGCCGTAAATGATCATCAGGTTATTCATTTCCCGGTGCATCTTTGGCACATTCAGCTGATTGTTATAAATACTCAGATAACTCAACGCATATGCCATATCTTCATTGATCTTCTCCTGACACTCCATATCCAGTTCTTCCAATACAACCTGGTTTTCTAAAATCAGTTTCTGGTAGCTTGTCATCAGTTCTTTAATATCAGTATAATGTCTTTCGATCGTTACTTCCAGATAATTCTGTGCATGGTTTGCCATCTGGAAGGTAATTTCTTTCATTGATTTAATTGCATAATCTCTATCTGTCATCAGTTTCAAAATCTCCTTATCATCATCACACTAACTGGCGGTCTTTCAGACCAGTTCGCTTTCCCCATGATTTTGATGGGAAGCAATTACTTACTACAATTTGCAGAAGCGGATATCCAAAAGGCATTGTGGGAGCTGCCTTTGCTGACCGGAATCCATCTTCTTATGTAAAACCTGCAGGAATATAAAGGGAAAGTGACTATCCCTGCCGGTTAATAATCCATATAATATCGTCTATACCTATCTCTCCTTATGCTGTTTTTCTCTCCATAAACCATTTATCCACTTCATAGAATAAATGGCTTTCCTGTCCCTGTATCATACAGGTGTACATCATTCCTACACCGCCTGCCTTTCTGCTGGCGCATCGCTCGATTTTCAAAATTCTGTCGATGTTATATTTTCTTCCATCCTCCCATGTAAAAAATATGGGAACCAGTTGTCCGTCTTTCCGGAACTCTGCCACTACATCTACATATACTTTATTCATGCCGACACCTCACTATAAAATCTCGATTGCTCTTGGCGATGCCGGAATCCTTCGGATATATCCATTTAGCTCCAACTGCTTGATTCTGGAAAATGCTGATGATGTTGATTTCACCCCGATCAATTTTCCAAATTCCCGTATTGTCGGTGGATATCCATGTTCATTGGTATATCGTAAAATACATTGATAACTTTCTTCCTGTTTTCTGGTTAATGCTTTTTTCAAATCTATCCCTCCAATTACCCATGAAAATAACTGTGTGGATGGATCGTGTGCGTACCAGCGTCTAAGTGGGATAAGACTTTATCCTGATACATTGCCGCTCGCTGTATACTGAAATAACCAAACCGTCGTCTGATCTCATCTACAGTACGATCCAGCTTCTCTAACTTTTCCTTTTTCTCCTGATTTCCAAATAAATCCAACTGCACGGGAATATCATCTAACACAAGATCCGCAGCTCGGATTCCCAGGCTTCTAATGGGATGTTCCCATTTGTAATTATCTTTAAATAGCTGAAATGCTGCAGTTACAATCTCGTTTGTAATATTCGTTGGCTGTCGTAAATGTATCTGTCTGGAAAAACTATACAATCCATTATCTCGAACTGTAATTTCTACTGTTTTGCATTTAAATCCATGTTTCCGCAATCGTGCAGCTACACTTTCTGCCAATGCTATTTGAATGATCCAGACATCCAGATCATTTTCCAGATCTCTCGGTGTTGTAGTGCTATTACCTATCGACTTTACTGGTGCTTCATATCCTTCCTTGCAAACCGGATCTTCATCCCAGCCATTTGCGCCCATAATACATTTCCTATTTTTCCAAAATGACTCTCTAACAACTTTTCGTCTGATTCCGCAAGTTGCCCGATTGTCCGGATTCCAAGTTTTTGCAATTTCTTATTTGTCTGTCTTCCGACATAAAGCAAATCTGACGCTGGAAGCTGCCATATCCTGTCTTTATAATTTTCTCGATTAAGCTCTGTGATTGCATCCGGCTTTTTATAATCCGAGCCAAGTTTCGCATAAATCTTATTCCAGGAAATTCCAATACTCACTGTTACTCCAAGTTCGTATTTAATCCGATGGCTGATTTCTCTCGCAATTGTCATTCCTCTTCCTTTCAGATTTCCACTGCCTGATACATCCAGCCAGGCTTCATCAATTCCATATGGCTCGATCTTGTCCGTATACTCCAAATAGATTTCTCTTGCCATCTGTGAAAATCTCAAATATAAATCCATCCGTGGTGGTACAAAAATAATTTCCGGGCAAACCTGTTTCGCCTGCCATAATGCCATTCCGGTTTTTACTCCTTTTTTCTTGGCAATATAATTTGCTGTCAGTACAATTCCATGCCGGGCTTCCGGATCGCCACCTACTGCCAGAGGCATTCCGGCAAATTCCGGATGATGTAGCATTTCTACACTGGCGTAGTCGGGTAAGAGAAGAGCATTACTGTCCTTCCCTCCCCTAAGAACCGTACGTGATAGTTTCCCATCATACGGCTC